>CAYULR010000060.1:8850-11403 GCA_964445685.1 uncultured Algimonas sp. | reverse complement strand
CGGCACCATCGTGTCGCCGTGTCCGCCCAGGACGGAGGCGTGGACGTCTTCGACTGAGCATTTGAACTCGTCGGCGAGGAAGTAACGGAAGCGCGCGCTGTCCAGCACGCCCGCCATGCCCACCACTTTGCGCGGTTGTAGGCCGGAGAACTTCTGCAGCGCCCAGACCATCGCGTCGAGCGGGTTGGTGATGCAGATGACGAAGGCTTTGGGCGCGTGTTCCTTGATGCCTTCGGCGACCTGTTTGATCACGCCGAGGTTCTTTCCGATCAGCTCGGAGCGGTCCATGCCCGGCTTGCGCGGGAAGCCCGCCGTGATGATGCAGACGTCGGCGCCGGCGATGTCCGCATAGTCGTTCGTGCCCTTCAGGTTGCTGTCCTTGCCGAAGACCGGCGTGGCTTCGGACAGGTCGAGCGCCTTGCCCTTGGCGGTACCTTCGAAAATGTCGAACAGGACGACGTCGCCCAGCTCCTCGCGTGCGGCGATGTGAGCGAGCGTGCCGCCGATCATGCCGGCTCCGATCAGGGCGATTTTAGCGCGTGCCATAGGGGGTCTCCGTAAGGGGTGAGTGACGTTGCGGCGCGCATAAGGGATGCGGGCCCGGGTTTCAACGAAGCTTTGGCCCCCTGCCGAAGCGCCGCACTTCGCCCTTGCCTCCGCGCGCCGCATCCGCGAGACGCACCCCAGTCTGCGGGGGCAGTCTTGGAGGACATGGATGGACGCGGTCTTCGACGGTCTGGCGCAGGGCTTTCCCCTGCTTCTTCTTTATCTGGCAGCCGTGGCGGGCATCTTCGTCGTGGCGCTGGTGCTCTACGTGAAGCTCACGCCGCACCGGGAGTTCGAGCTGGTCGGCCAGGGCAACATGGCGGCGGCCGTGCACCTGTCCTCGCTGATCATCGCCCTGTCGCTGCCTTTGGCGGCGTGCCTGATCCACAAGATCTCGCTGGAGGACGTGGCCGTTTGGGGCACGGTGTCCGTCTTCCTGCAGCTTTTCCTGTTCAGGATCACCGACATGATCTTCCGGGGCATACCGGAGCTGATCGAGCGTGACGTGGTCGCGCCTGCGCTTGTGCTGGGCGCGTTCAAGATCGCCGGCTCGATCGTGCTTGCCTTCGCCATTGCGGGCTGAGGCAGCATGCGCATTCCCGACTGGCTGATCTATGGCAGCATCGTCGCGGCCATCCTGATCTATGCGCGGCAGGACAGGCCCATGCCGCCCATCGCGCCCAACCTGCCGGAACTCGGCCCGCTCCTGCCGTCCGAGAGCCCGCGCGACGAACGCATCCTCGTGCAGATCGACGCGCCGCGTTCCGGTGTCGGCACGGCCTTCGCCAGTTCCGGTGACGGCGACTGGGTCACGGCCCGCCACGTGGTCGACAGTTGCGACGATGTCGGCATCAAGGTCGCGCCCAGGCGGCTGCTGCGCGTCCAGAACACCGAAATCTATCCGACCGCCGATCTGGCCAAGCTTTCCGCACCCTGGCGTCGCGACCCGCTGCCGACCGATCTCGAGACGCGCAGGACAGTGGGCGAGACGGGCTTCTTCTTCGGATACCCGCAAGGACGCCCGGGCGAAGTGGTCGGCACGCTGATGTCGCGCGGACGGATGCAGGTGCGCGGGCGCTACGCCACGGATGAAGGCGTGCTGATCTGGTCCGAAGTCAGCCGTACGCGGGGCCTTCGCGGCTCGCTCGGCGGCCTGTCCGGTGGTCCCGTGCTGGATGCGGACGGAGAGCTGATCGGCGTCGTTGCGGCCGAGACCCCGCGACGAGGCCGCATCTACACGGTCTCGCCCGCCAACTTGCGCCGGATCGTCGATGCACAGGACGGCGAAGCCCAACCGCTCGACGTATCCGGCTACACGCTGGAAGCGGACAAGCTCCGGCGGGACCGGCGGGTCGCCCAGGTCGTCTGCATGAACCGGGACAGTTGAGACCATGGCGGGGCTGGGCGGCAGATTTTCGAGTTTCGACTGGGATCGGCCCATGCGCTGGCTGCGCCGGGCTTTCGTGCTCTGGATCCTTCTCGCCATAGGTTGGTCGGTGAACAGCGTCGTCCCCAACCAGCACGTCCCCTGGCGTCCGCTGGATCCGGAAGCGCCGATCGGCCTGGCCACGCGGGGGCAGTTGCTGCGCCTTTCCGTGTCTCCGTCCGAAGTCTGCATGGGCGTGGCGCGCGACATCGAGGCGTTCGAGAGCATCCCGTCTGAACCCCGGGACGCGCGGGAGCCCTGCGGGTGGGAGGTCGCGCGCCTGGTCTACGGCGCGGAAGGGGCTGTGCTGTCTCCCGGCGAGGCGAACATGCAATGCCCCCTCTCCATCGCCACCTATATCTGGCTTCGCGAAGTGGATGCGCTGGCCCAGGATCGTTTCGGGCAGGAGCTCGCGCGGGTGCACCATATGGGCACATATAGCTGCCGCCGTCAGCGCGGGAACGGCTCCGGCCGGTGGAGCGAACATGCCTTTGCCAACGCCTGGGACATTGCCGGGTTCGAGATGGAGGATGGCCGCCTGATCCGCCTGCTGAGCGATTGGGACGGCGATGACGAAGAGG
>CAYULR010000060.1:0-8840 GCA_964445685.1 uncultured Algimonas sp. | reverse complement strand
CGATGCGAGGCAGCAGGCGTGCCGCATCTTCAACGTGACCCTGTCGCCGGACTACAACGCCGCGCACCGG
This sequence comes from uncultured Algimonas sp., assembly GCA_964445685.1. Lineage (GTDB taxonomy): Bacteria > Pseudomonadota > Alphaproteobacteria > Caulobacterales > Maricaulaceae > Litorimonas. The sequence continues at coordinate 8,770 of CAYULR010000060.1, read as the reverse complement.
GACCATTTCCACGTCGACATGGGTCCCTATTCCAGCTGCCGTTAGGCGCTGCGCGCCGCTTAAGAGGCTTTTAGCGCTTCTGCGGTAAGCGGCTCTCATGTCGTCCGAGCTGCAGATCGAAACCCGGCCCCTGCAGGACCTCCCCGAAGAGGTCCGTTCGCAATGGCTGGCCCTGCGCGCCGCCGACCCGGCCCTGGAATCGCCCTACCATCATCCGGACTATCACGCGCTCGTCGAAGTCCATCAGGGTGGCGGCAAGATCAGCATCGCCCGGCGCGACGGAGTCATTGTGGCCCTCCTCCCCTGGCAGGGCGGACGCTTCGCCCGGCCATCGGGTGCACCCCTGTCGGACTATCAGACGGTGATCGGCCAGGATGTCGGCGTGGACGCTCTGCTGAAGGGTCAGGCCGTCGGTGCCTTCCATTACACTGCCCTGCCCGATGAAAACGGCGAAGAGACGACGCGTCTGGAAATCGGCACGGCGGAGCAGTGGCGGGCAGACCGGGACGGCAGCTACCGCCGTCACCTGAAGAGCACGCGCCGCCGCACGCGCAAGGCGACGGAAGAAATCGGAGAGCCGCGCATCGTCACGCAAAGCCGCGACGTCGACGCCTATCAGGCGCTGATGACGTGGAAGCGCGACAAGTTCCGCGAAACCGGCAAATTCGACGTGCTGGCCAATCCGGGGACGTCCGGACTGCTGCGTGCCCTGTGGGAGCGTGGCCCGACGGCGGAGCTGCGCGCCGACCTGCATGTCCTCTATTTCGGGGACCGCATCGCGGCGTGCGACCTCGGCCTCACGGATGGCCACGTCTTTCACAGCTGGATCGTGGGATACGATCCGGACCTGCTCAGCTACGCGCCGGGCATCCAGCTGCTTGAAGGCCTGATCGATGCGGCGGACCCGCTGGGCTACCGCGTCATCGACCTCGGCGCGGGCACGGATGGTTACAAGCGCCATTACGCGACCCATCCCCGTCATGTCGCGGCAGGCGTCGTGGCCCTGCCCTCCCCGGCAGGCATGCTGGCCAGCACCTATGACCGGATGGAAAACGGCCTGCGCGAAAATACGGGCGACGCGCTCGGCAAACTGCGCCGCAGATACAGCCAGATAGCGGCCTGCGAGCCGAATCCCGGCCGCCGCATCGCGGCGATCTCGGCGGCTCTGGGTTACAAGCTCCGGCAAAAACCCGCGTAAATACCCCAAACCAGCCCCTGAACTTAAGCTGGTTCAAACACAGATGTGACGGATTCATCATGGAGGCGTGACAGCCTTCAAAGCTGCGCTATAGCTGGAGCGAGGGTGAAAACACCCCGCTAAAAATGAGCAATCCGCTCGGGGAGACTTACGACATGCAGAAACACAGCCGAATTGCGTCCGCACTTCTGGCCAGCTCGATGCTGGCAGGGCCCGCCTTTGCGCAGACCAACGATACGCCGGGGGCGGATCTCTACGAAGAAGACGTCATCATCGTGAACGCGACGCGCCGCGCGTCCGACGTCCAGGACATTCCGATCGCCGTGACCGCCATCACGCCGGTCCAGCTGGAACGCCAGGGTATCGTCAACATCTCGGACCTGTCCTCCGTGACGCCGGGCTTCAACCTGCAATCCTCGCAGACGGAAACGCAGGGCACGTCGCTGCGCATTCGCGGCGTGGGCACGACCGGCAACAATATCGGCCTCGAATCCGCCGTGGGCATCTTCATCGACGGGGTGTACCAGTCCCGTCCAGGTGTCGCGCTGGGCGAATTCGTCGACATCGAGGCAGTCGAGATGCTGCGCGGCCCGCAAGGGACGCTGTTCGGCCGGAACGTCACGGCCGGTGCGTTGAACATCCGCACGGTCAAGCCCCAGATCGGCGAGTTCGGCGGCTTCGCCAACATCACCTACGGCAATCACGACCTGATCAGCACGCAAGGCGCGATCAACATCCCGGCGGGTGAGAACCTCGCCTTCCGCCTGACGGGCACGCAGCGTTCGCGCGACGGCTTCATGACCTCCACGGTCGTGCCGGGCGGCGAAAGCCAGAACCGCAACCGCTACTCCCTGCGCGGCCAGGCCCTGTGGGAGCCCACGGATATGACGAGCCTGCGCCTGATCGCGGAATACCAGGATGTGGATGAGAAATGCTGTGCCGCCTCAACCCTGTCCATCAGCCCGAACCTGTCTGCCGCGACAGCCGCCGAGATCTTCCCGGAAGTCGGCTTCGAGGCGCTGGAGAACCGCCGCTTCAACGACCAGGAGTTCTTCAACTCGCTGGAAGCGCTGAACTTCTCCGGTGAGCTGAACCACGACTTCGGCGCGGCGACGGCGACGCTGATCATGTCCTATTCCGACTTCGACTCCGCGTCGCAGCAACAGGAATTCAACGGCGGGCGCCAGTACACGGTCGGTGGCCGGACCATTCCGCAGGCGGACCGCGTGTCGGGCGACGACATCAACACCTTCACTGCAGAGCTGCGCTTCCAGGGCGAAGCCATGGACGGACGCCTCGACTGGCTGGTCGGCGGCTACTACGCGGACGAGGAAATCATCGAGGAGTTCACGCTCGGCCTGGGCACGGACTATAACCGCTTGGTCGGCGAGGCCAATCTCGGCGGCGCGCTCGGCCCGCTCGCACCGGCCTATCTCGGCCTCTATGCTGGCGCGGGTGCGTTCATCCAGCAGCTCGGCGCAGGCGTGGCCAATCCGGTCTTCGCCCCCGCGACATCGGCCGGACAGTATGCCCGCAACCGGTTCGAGCAGCAGGCGGAAAGCATCTCCGTCTTCACGCACAACATCTTCGAAGTCACCGACACGGTCGATCTGACACTGGGCGTGCGCTACGTGGACGACAGCAAGGACGGATCTTACGACCAGGTCGCTTCGGGCGGCAATAGCTGCCTGGCTTCCGCGACCTTCCTCGCCACGGCCAGCGCCGCAGGCGCGGGCGATCCGGCGGCAGGGGCGGCTCTGGGCGCTCTGACGGCGGCGGCGGGCGCTCCGACCGTCGGTCTGCTGACCAACCCGGCGCTGATCGGGACGGGCGCGTTCCTGAACTGCTTCCCCTTCTCCGCTCCGGCGATCGGGTCTCCATTCGCTCCGGCGGCGTTCGGTGCGTTCGGCTTCTTCCCGGAAGAGTACGACCTGAACTTCTCCGACAACGAGCTGGTCTACACAGCCAAGCTGGGCTGGGAACCGACGCCCGACCTGCTCTTCTTCGGTGGCTTTACGCACGGCTACAAGGCGGGTGGTTTCAACCTCGACGCCTCCGCCGGTGCGGGCGGCGCGGATCCGCGCGTCCGGTCCGAGGAAATTGACGCCTACGAAATCGGCATGAAGTCCACGATCGCCGATGGCCGTCTGCGCTTCAACGTGACGGGCTTCCTGCAGAAGATGGACGACTTCCAGGTTCTGGAATTCACCGGGACGCGCTTCCAGACCTTCAACGTGCAGGACGTGTCGTCCCGCGGCGTGGAAGTCGAGCTGAACGGCCGTCTGTCCGACACGGTCTTCATCAATAGCGGCGTCACCTATGCGGATGCCGAGTATGGCGAGAACTGCGACAATAACGGCCAGATCGTCGAAGCGCTTGGCCTCTGCGGCGCAGAGCTGACGAACGCGCCGAAATGGTCGTCCGTCATGGGCGTGACCTACGACACGGACATCGCCGATACAGGCTGGGGTTTCGTGGGCAATGTGAACCTGTCCTACCAGAGCAGCCGCCGCACCTCGACGCGTCCCTTCGTGGTCGCAGGCGGAGCGATCGCCGGACCGACACCGTTCGACGAGCAGGCCTCCAGCATGAAGATCAACCTGCGCGCAGGATTCAGCATGCCGGACGATGTGGCGACGATCGAGTTCTGGGCGTTGAACGTCACGGACGTCATCACGCGTGGCATCACCTTCAACACGCCGTTGCAGGGCGCATCGCGCTCCGCTTTCCCGGACTCGCCGCGCCAGTACGGCGTGACGCTGCGCACGACGTTTTAGGACGCCGCGCCCCGCGATCCGCTGCCTGGCGGGTTGCGACACTAACGACCGGAGGGCCGCAGCGTATCGCGTTTGCGGCCCTCCCCAATCTTCGCTATCGACAAATCAATCAATAACAGATCGGGGTCCCCCATGGTTCGCATCAATCCGGAAAAAGCCACAGCCGCAAAAGGCGAGCCGACGAAGAAAGCCCTCGAAGCCGCCTTGGCCGCACAGAAAGCCGCCTTCCTGAAGACCCCCTACCCGTCCTGGGACGAGCGCAAGACGCGCCTGGAGAAGCTGCGCGACGCGATCCGCGCCAACGAAGACGCCATCAAGCAGACCATCAGCGAGGATTTCGGCAACCGCTCGCTGCTGGAAACGGACTTCGCGGATATCGTGTCCTGCTACAACGAACTGGCCGACCAGCTGAAGCACGGCGAGAAATGGATGCGCCGCCGCAAGGTCAAGGTCGACATCGCGCAAATGGGCGCGAATGCCGAAATTATCCCGCAGCCCCTGGGCGTCGTCGGCGTCATCGTGCCGTGGAACTACCCGCTCTTCCTTGCGGTCTCGCCCATGATCGGCGCAATCGGTGCGGGCAACCGCGTCATGGTGAAGATGAGCGAGTACACGCCGAAGTTCTCGGCTCTGTTCGCCCGGATGATGGAAGAGACCTTCAGCCCCGAGGAAGTCTACGTCGCCACGGGCGGCGTGAAGGTCGCGCAAGCCTTCTCCGGCCTCGATTTCGACCACCTCCTGTTCACGGGCTCCACATCCGTGGCGCGCCATGTCGCCAAGGCGGCGTCGGAGAACCTCGTGCCCTGCACGCTGGAACTGGGCGGCAAGTCCCCGGTCATGGTCGCGGACGACGCGCCGATGGAAGACGTCGTCTTCAAGGTCGCGCACGGCAAGCTGATGAATGCGGGCCAGACCTGCATCGCGCCGGACTACGTCCTGATGCCGCAAGCCAAGATCAATGCCTTCTCCGAAGCCATGATCCAGCGCGCCGAAGAGATGTATCCCACCGTCGCGGGCAATGACCAGTACACCTCCGTCATCGCCGATGCCCACTATGCGCGCCTTCAGGGCCTGCTGGAAGATGCCGAGGAGAAAGGCGCGAAGATCCACGTCGCGGGCGACGACGACAAGCAACAGCTCGCCAAGGAACGCCGCATTCCCCTGACGGTCGTCACCGACGTGAAGCCCGACATGAAGATCATGCAGGAAGAGATTTTCGGCCCGCTCCTGCCGGTCGTCGCCTCGGAAACGCTCGACGAGCAGATCAACCACGTTCAGTCCAACGACCGTCCGCTGGCGCTCTATCTCTTCACGCGCGACCAGAGCACGAAGGACCGGGTCCTGCTGGAAACCCATGCGGGTGGCGTCTCGACGAACGACACGCTCTGGCACGTCTCCCAGAGCCAGCTGCCCTTCGGCGGCGTTGGCCCGTCCGGCATGGGCGCGTATCAGGGCGAGAAGGGCTTCGAGACGTTTTCGCACATGAAGAGCGTCTTCCACCAGTCCACGGGCGGCCTGCGCCACAAGATCAAGACGTCGCTCATGTCCGGTCTCTTCCCGCCCTATGGCGAGAAGACCGACAAGCTCGTCGCAACCGCCAAGAAGCAGGCAGGCGTCTCCTAGGTGGATAGCGCTTACGACTACATCGTCGTTGGGGGGGGGGCGGCCCCCCCGCCCCCCCCCCCGCCCCGCGCGGCCCGTGGGTTTTCCCCTTTACCCACACCTGGGGGTGGGCCGCGGCCCCCCGGGCCCCCACCATCGCATCCCGCCTGACAGAGGACGCGGACGTGTCCGTCCTGCTGCTGGAAGCCGGGCCGACGCACAAGCACTGGTCGGTCTGGGCCCCGATGGGCACGCTCTGGAATCTGCTGTCCAAGAAGCGCAATTGGGGCTTCGAGACGGTTCCGCAGCCCGGCTTGAACGGGCGCCAGGGCTACCAGCCGCGCGGCAAATGCTTGGGCGGCAGCTCGTCCGCTAACGCCATGATCTACATTCGCGGCAACCGCTACGACTACGACAATTGGGCGGAGCTCGGCGCGCAAGGCTGGGACTACGAGTCCGTCCTTCCCTACTTCAAGAAAAGTCAGAACCGCGAGGCGGGCGAGGACGAGTATAACGGCCAGGGCGGCCCGTTGAATGTGGCTCCAGTCCAGTCCCCGTCGCAAATCAACGACATCTTCTTCGAAGCCGGGGACCAGCTGCAGCTGCCCCGCACGAGCGATTTCAACGGCGCGCAGCAGGAAGGCCTCGGCATGTTCGAGGTCACGCAGAAGAACGGCGAACGCTGGAACACGGCCCGCGCTTTCCTGGACGACCATATGGACCGTCCGAACCTGACCGTGGTGACGGAAGCCATAACGCAGAAGGTGCTCGTCCAGGACGGACGCGCCACGGGCGTCCGTATCCGGGTCAAGGGCGGGGACGCGCAGGACATTCTCGCGACCCGCGAGGTCATCCTCAGCGCGGGCGCGTTCGGATCACCGCAGCTCCTGCTCCTGTCGGGCGTGGGCGCGAAGGACGACCTCGACCCGCACGGCATCGAGCAGACCGCAGACGTGCCGGGTGTCGGCGAAAACCTGCAGGACCATATCGACATCGTGCTGGGCCATAAAAGCGGCCTGAAGGACCTCATGAATGTGGGCCTGGGCGGGGGAATCCGGTTGCTGAAAGCCATCCGGGAATACCGCAAGAGCCGCACGGGCATGGTCACGACCAACTTCGCCGAAAGCGGAGGCTTCCTCTACACGGACCGGTCGGAACCTGCCCCGGACGTGCAGATCCACATGATCCGCGCTATCGTGGATGACCACGGACGCAAGATGTCGTTGGGCGGTGGCTACAGCGCCCATGTCTGCGTGTTGCGGCCCAAGAGCCGGGGCACGGTGAAGCTGGACAGCGCCGACCCGACGGCCGCTCCCCGGATCGACCCGAACTTCCTCGGCGACGAACGGGACATGGACACGCTGCTGCGCGGGGCCAAGCTGATGCAACGCATCCTACGAGCACCCGCATTCGATGCCGTGCGGGGCAAGCCGCTCTACGCGACCGAAAGCGACGACGAGCAGGAGCTGCGCGAGGACATCCGCAACCGCGCCGACACGGTCTACCACCCGGTCGGCACCTGCAAGATGGGCGATCTGGCCGCCGACCCCATGGCGGTCGTTGACCCGCGCCTGCGGGTGCGCGGCGTGGACGGTCTTCGCGTCGCCGACGCCTCCGTCATGCCGCAGGTCGTGTCCGGCAACACCAACGCCCCGTCCATCATGATCGGCGAGAAGGCTGCCGACATGATCAAGGAAGATTGGGCACAGGGTGGAATGGCGGAAGCGGCGGAATAGCCCGTCCGCTGCAAGGCGACCCTACCCGTCGACCAGCGTGGGTTCGCCGATCTTGTCATCCGATTTGCGCCACACGACGTAGCTGTAGACGATGCCGATCACGGCTGGAACCATCACTACGGTGACCAGAACCGGAACGAGCCAAGTCTGAGGTGCCAACAGAGCAGCAACAAGCGCGACCCCTCCCCCGACTATCAAGAGCCGCCCTGTCAGGCGGTGCGTCGCATTCCATGCCGTCTCAGAGGACAGCGTCCAGGGCGTGCGAAGTCCCACGACCCAATTGCTGCGCATCTTGGGCATGTAGTTGCCGATCACGGCAAACCCCACCGCCAGACCGCCGACAAGCATCCGCATGGACAGCGCGGCCCAGCCCAGCATGGACGCGGCGATGCAGGCCTGTGCAAAGAGAAGGATGCCCAAAGCGGTCATCCAGAGAATGAGGTAGGCGCGGCCCGTCGCCACGATGTTGCCGCCCCGCGGCAGGAAGCGGGCAGCCACAGCCATCACCACGCCCGTCACGGCGGCTATTCCCACTATGAGCCAGAGGATGAAGATCGCCTCCGACCGGTCGCCGTAGCGGTCAGGCTGGCCGTCCAACCCGAAGTGAACGGCGACGCGCTCCCCGTCCCCGATCTGCAGACCCGTCCACCAGGCAATTCCCGCCATCGCCGCAACGATCGCGGCACTTCCAATCCATCTTTTTGTCATTTCGCGTCTCCTTTTCCGATCAGGGCCAACAAGGCGGCGGCGGCGTCTTCCACAACGCTGGTCGTGATGCTGTAGATCAGTGTCGTGCCCTGCCGCTCCACACTGACCAGCTCCGCCTCCTTCAGGACAGACAGGTGGCGGCTGATAGTGGGCCAGCTGACCTCGAACTGCTCGGCAAGCTCGCCCGCAGAACGGGGACCAGCCTTCAGCAGGTCGAGCAGCGCCCGACGGTCGGCATGGCTCAGCGCTTTGAATACCTTATTGTCCACATTTGCTAATTAGCAATTATGCTAACCAATACAAGAGGCGAACTTTAACGGGCGTTTACGTAATGGGCCGAATAGGTCCGCTCAGCGCCGACGGTAACGCGTCGCCCGCGCGCCCGGTTCGATCCTGAAGTTCAGTGTCAGCTCTCCGTTGCTGACGCGGAGCCAGTTGGCGTCGATATGCATGTCGAGCGACGACTCGAACAGGATATCCAAGGGAGACTCCGTCTCGCACGCTTCGTCCCGGACCGGTGTGGACAGGTCCAGCCGGTCTTCGAACAGACTCCAGGACCCGGTGAACAGCCCGCACGCGTCGCGCCCTTCATACCCTCCGTCCGGGTCGGGCCGGATGAACCAGTCCAGCCTGTCGAGGCGGACGTCCGTTCGAGGGGCGGTATGGACGAGGTGGAAATGATGGTCGGGCCCGACGGCAAAGTCCTTCCGCCGCTCTTGGACCGTCATCTCCTCGCACTCCGGCGGCGT
>CAYULR010000059.1:5090-11707 GCA_964445685.1 uncultured Algimonas sp. | reverse complement strand
CCCGTTCCGCCCGTAACCGCCCCGCCGCAGACGACCGACCCTGTCACGCCGGAGCCCCGCCCCGACGACCGCATCCAAGCCCCGATCGACGTGCCGGACGAGGCCGCGCCCTATTTCAACAACCGCGACGGGCTTGTCCTGCCGCACATGCAGGGCCGCGACACGAAGCGCCTCGCCCTGCTCCTTCCCTTCTCCTCGTCCAGCGAAGGCCTGCGCAACCAGGCCAACTCCATGTTCCAGGCGGCCGAGTTGGCGCTGTTCCAGCGGCCCGACGCCGACGTGGTGCTGACCGTGCTCGACACAAAGGGTACGGAAGAGGGCGCGCGCTCCGCCGCCCGCGCCGCGCTGCAACAGGGCGCGGACGTCATCCTCGGCCCGATCATCGCGCCCAACGTGGAAGCCGCATCGCGCGAGGCCGCGCGGGGCGGCGTGCCGCTGCTGGCCTTCTCCAACGACCAGTCCGTCGCCGCGCGCGGCCGCTACCTGCTCTCCTTCCCGCCGGAAGCCGAAGTGCAGCGCGTGGTGGACCATGCCGCGCAGCAGGGCATCCAGAACTTCGCCTTCTTCGGCCCCGACGACGCCTATGGCCGCCGCGTGCGCCGCGCCTATCAGGAGGCCGTCGCCGCTATTGGCGGACAGGTCACGGCGGTGGAAACCTACCAGGGCGACGACATCAGCGTGATGCAGGAGCCCGCGCGGCGTCTGGCGGAGTATTTCCGCGACGGACGCGGGCAGGAGCGCTACGCCTTCGAAGCCGTGCTGATGCCCGAAGCGGGCACGGCGCTGCGCTCGCTCGCCCCGCTGCTGCCCTTCTACGGCGTCGACCCGGCGCAAGTCCTCTTCATGGGCACGTCGCGCTGGGACGACCCGGACGCGGCGCGCGAGCCCGCGCTGCGCGGCGGTGTGTTCGCCGCCGCCGACAAGGATGCACGGCAAGTCTTCCTGACCGAATATGACCGCGCCTATGGCCGCAAGCCGACCTCGCTGGCGAGCTTGGCCTACGACGCGGTGCAGCTCGGCGCGCTGGTCGCGGACGGCGATCCGCGCTCGCGCATCGACCGGGTGGAAAGCCCCGTCGGCTTCTACGGCACGGACGGATATCTGCGCTTCGGCGCCGACGGCCGCCCGGAACGCGGCCTGGCCGTCTACCGCGTCATCGACGGCCACTTCGACGTGGCCGACCCGGCGCCGCGCGGACCCGCCGTTCCGGAAAGCTAGAGCCGCCTTCATGGTAAACCGCGCCTCATACGTCTGACCCAAAGGTAAAGGCCGCTCCCCCGGCTTAACCACGCTCCTTGACGGGGCCTTAGCGCTCGTCCGCTATGCAATGCCTTCCAGCGACGCCGTCCCGGTGTTGCGCGAAAGGCGGCAGCGATGACGGCATCCACTTCCAAGCGAACGACGCACGACCTGCCCCCTTACGTCCCGGCGGGGCGTCTGGTCAGCGTGGTCTGCGCAGCCGAAGAGCCCTCCTGCCACGCACAGATGCTGGACGCGACGCTGCGCCTGGCGCGCCACGCGGCAAGCCTGGGCGAGACGGTCCTGCTGCTCGACGGCACGGACGGCGCGCTGATGGAAGCGGCGGGCGTTCTGTACTCCCGCACGCTGGGCGATTTCATGGACGGCACGTGCGAGCTGCGCGACGCGCTGTTCGTCACGGCGAACGAGCATTTCTCCGCCACCGTCATCGAACCCGCCCGCCTGTCCGACGCGCTCGGCACGATGGCGGGACTGTCCCTGTCCTATGACTGGGTCTTCGCCGTGGGACCCAAGGGCCTCGCACCGGCCCAGGCCGGTCTGGCTGCGGGGGCAGACATCTCGCTTTTGGGCTACGACACACGCACGGACGGGTTCATGCGCGCCTACTGGGCCATCGATTCCGTGCGCCGCCGCAACCGTCTCTGGGATCCGGTCGCCCTGTCGCTCGGCCCTCTGGAAGACGCGGCGACGACCGCGCTGATGCTGCGCGACGTGGTGCGCGACCATCTCGGCGCGCCCGTGCCCTATGGCGGCCACGCGCTGGATAGCGGTCTGCCGACAGCCGTGCTGGAGAAGCTGCGATCTGCGTGCGACCGGGCCCGCCTGTCCCGGACCGGCTAGAAAATTCCAGCCCCGCGCGAGGGAAATGACGCGGACGCCCGTTGGAGTGTATGACGCACACCAAAGGAGACCCGTCATGATCCGAGCCACCTCCCCGCTTCTGCTGCTCGCCGCGACCGCCCTGATCGCCGCGACGCCCGCCGCCGACCTGAACCAGGACGGCCAGGTAACGCGCGCCGAGTTCATGGCCGCCGGCGAAGCCCGCTTCACCGCCGCAGACGCCGACTTCGACAACAGGCTGAACCGCGAGGAGATGCGGGCCCTGCGCGAGGGCGAACGCACCGAACGCGCCCGCCAGTCCTTTGCCCGCATGGATGCCGACGGCGACGGCATGGTCAGCGAGGCCGAAATGCTGGCGTCGCGCCAGGCCCGCATGGAGCGCAAGACCGATCGCCGCGAGGCGCGCCGCACCCGGATGATGGAACGCTTCGACACGAATGGCGACGGCACGGTCACCGACGAGGAACGCCGCGAAGCCCGCAAGACGATGCGCCAAGCAAAGGACAAACGCACCAAGAAACGCGGCGGCCTGCGCGGCAAGCGCCCGCGCCTGGATGCGGACCGCGACGGGTTCGTCACCCGCGCAGAGTATGACGCGATGGGCGAAAAGCTGTTCGACCGGATGGACGCCAATGATGACGGCGTGCTGACGCAGGGCGAAGGCCGCCCGAACCGCAAGCGCAAGCGCGGGCTTTGATGGCACCTCCCCGCAGCGATCCCGACGCGGACCTGATCCCCGGCCTGCGGGCCGGAGACCCTGCGGCGCTGCGCGTCTTGATGGACCGCCGCTTGGGATCGCTGCACCGCCTGGCCTACCGCCTGCTGGGCGACGAGTTCGAGGCCGAGGATGTCTGCCAGGAGACCTTCGTGAAGGTCTGGCACGCCGCGCCGGGCTGGCGCGAAGGCGAAGCCCGCATCCTGACCTGGTTGTGCCGCGTGGCCACCAATGCCTGCTACGACAGGTTGCGCAAATCACGGCCCGACCTGCCCGGAGAGATGGGCGAGCACGCGGACGACCGCCCCGGCGTGGAAGACAGGCTGGCCGAACGCCAACGCTGGGACGCGGTGCAAACGGCCATGATGAACCTGCCCGAGCGCCAGCGCGCCGCCATGGCGATGCGCTACGACCGGGCCCTGCCGCAGCGCGAAGCCGCCGCCGCGCTCGGCCTGACCGAAAAGGCCTATGTAGGCCTGCTGGGCCGGGCGCGCACCGCCTTGCGGACCTTGATGAAGGAGAGCGAACATGCGTAGACTTCACGACATGGACGGACAGGACAACACGCCCGACGATCTCGACGCCCTCTTCGCGGCGAGCCGGACCCCGGCCCCGCGCGCCGGTCTGGCGGACCGGATCGCCGAAGCGTCGGTGTCCTCGCCGCCTCTCATAGCCGCCAATGACCGCAAGCCCCTCGTCTGGGGTGCGCTCGCAGGCATCGCGGCGACCCTTGTCGCGGGCGTGCTGGTGCTCGTGAACCAGCCGAGCGAGGCCGAACTCTGGGCCGCGCAGGCCGACGATGCGGGCTTTGGCGAACTCTACGATTGGGTTGGCGCGGACATGCGGTAGCAAGGGCAGCCTGAGGTCGCGGGGTTGAAAAGTCCCGCCGCCTCGCCTACGCGCCGCGCCGACGCCCACTGCCCGGCTTTTGCCGCCGGGCCCTCCACTCGGCCGCACCATGATACAATCGACCTTCTCGGCGCTCGCCGACCGCATCAACATTCCCGCACGCCGCCGTTCGGGTCCGATGACCTTCAATGCGGGCCGGACCAAGACGGAATTGCTCGCGGGCCTCACGGTTGCGCTGGCCCTCGTGCCGGAAGCGGTCGCGTTCGCGTTCGTTGCGGGCGTGGAGCCGCTGGTTGGTCTCTATGCCGCCTTCATCGTCGGGCTGATCACGGCGCTGATCGGGGGTCGTCCGGGCATGATTTCCGGCGCGACCGGGGCCCTCGCCGTCGTCATGGTCGCCCTCGTGGCGCAGCACGGCGTGGAATATCTCTTCGCCACCGTGGTCCTGATGGGTGTTCTTCAGATCCTTGCAGGCGTCTTCCGCCTCGGCAAGTTCATCCGCCTTGTCCCGCATCCCGTCATGTTGGGGTTTGTGAACGGCCTCGCCATCGTCATCGGCCTGGCGCAGCTGACGCAGTTCCAGACCGCGCCCGCCCCACCGACCGACCATCCGGGTCCGTTCCACATGCTGGAAGGCACGTGGATGGCCGGGCCGCAGCTCTGGGCGATGTTGGGCCTCGTCGGCCTGACCATGCTGATCATCTGGGGCACGCCCAAGATCACCAAGGCCGTCCCGGCCCCGCTCGCGGGGATCGGCATCGTCGCGGCTCTCGTCATCGGGTTCGGCATCGACGTGCCGAGCGTGGGCGACATGAGCTCGATCGCGGGCGGTCTGCCGGAGTTCCACATCCCCACCGTTCCGCTGAACATGGAAACCTTCTCCATCATCCTGCCCTACGCGGTCATCCTCGCGGCCATCGGCCTGATCGAGTCCCTGCTGACGCTGAACCTCGTCGGCGAGATCAAGGAAGAGCGCGGCGGCGCGTCGCAGGAATGCGTCGCGCAGGGCGTGGCCAACACGGTCACGGGCTTCTTCGGCGGCATGGGCGGGTGCGCCATGATCGGACAATCCATGATCAACGTGAAGTCGGGCGGGCGCACGCGCCTGTCGGGCATCAGCGCGGCTCTCTTCCTGCTGGCCTTCATCCTGTTCGCCAGCCCCATCATCGAGATGATCCCGCTCGCCGCGCTGGTCGGGGTGATGTTCATGGTCGTGATCGGCACCTTCGCCTGGCACTCGTTGTCCATCATGCGGCGCATCCCGCTGACCGACGCGCTGGTCATCGTGGTCGTGACGGTCGTCACCGTCTGGCACGATCTGGCCGTGGCGGTCGTGGTCGGCGTCATCATCAGCGCGCTGGCCTACGCCTGGAATGCGTCCCGCCGCATCGATGCGCGCACGGAAGAGGCGGACGGCGTGAAGGTCTACAAGCTGGAAGGCCCGCTCTTCTTCGGCTCCGCCGAAGGCTTCTCCGAGCTGTTCACGGTCAAGGAAGACCCGGACACGGTCATCGTCGATTTCGCCGACAGCCGCGTCGTCGACCAGAGCGCCTTGCAGGCCATCGAGGCGCTCGCCGCCAAATACGACGCGTCCGGCAAGACGCTGCAGCTGCGCCATCTCACCCGCGACTGCCACCAGCTGCTCAACCGCGCGGGCCAGCTCATGGTCGATAGCGACGACGACCCGGAATACGGCCTCGCCGTTGACTATGATGTGAAACTGGGACGGCTGGGCAGCGGCCATTGAGCGCGCTACGGCGTCGTCCAAGGAGGACGCCACCATGTGCGACGACATCACCGAGTTCGAAAACCAGGGCTTCTACAAGCGGACACTGAGCCGCCGGAGTTTCAACCTTCTGGCGGGCGGCGCGGCCGTGTCGCTGGCCTTTGCGGGCTGCGCACCGGGCGAGCCCGTCGAAGGCATCGTGGAGTCCGACGTCATGATCCCCACGGCGGACGGCGAGGCGGATGCCTATTTCGCCTATCCGGCTGGCAAGGCGAGCGCCGCTGTTCTGATCTGGCCCGACATCATGACGCTGCGCCCGGCCTTCAAGATGATGGCCAAGCGCCTGGCCGGGGACGGCTATGCCGCGCTGGTCGTGAACCCATACTACCGCGACGTGCGCGCGCCGATCATCGAGGTCGGCGACACGTTCCGCGACCCAGCCGTGCGCGAGAAAGTCATCCCCTACCGCCGCGCCATGACCGAGGCGATGAACCGATCGGACGCCAACGACTTCGTCGACTGGCTGGACGCGCACGAGGCCGTCGACACGTCACGCGGCATCGGCACGACGGGCTACTGCATGGGCGGGCCGATCACGTTTTTCACCGCGCACGCCCGTCCCGACCGTATCCGGGCAGGCGCAAGCTTCCACGGCGGAGGCCTGACTACGGACGAACCAGGCAGCCCGCACCGCCTGCTGGACGGCATGGACGCGGACTTCCTCGTCGCCATCGCGGCGAACGACGACGAGCGCAACCCGGAGAGCAAGACCATCCTGCGCGAGGCTTTCGCCGCATCCGAGAACGAGGCCGAAATCGAGGTCTATGCCGGCACGCAGCACGGCTGGTGTCCGCCGGACTCCGCCGTTTACGACGAAGAGGCGGCCGACAAGGCCTGGGCGCGGAAGCTGGCGCTGTTCGGGACGGCCCTGTCTTGAAGGGTCTAGCCTAGAGCGCGTCCACGGCACGGAGCAGGACATCCAGCTCCGCATCCGAGTTGTAGGCGTGGACGCTGGCCCGCAGCATGTCGGGCAAGCCGCGCTCCTGCGCGTCGAGCCGCATCGTCGTGCGGCCCACGGTCGACACATTGATGCTTTGTGCGCGCAGGGTCAGCTGCGCGGGCCTGACCTCTGTGTCCGCCTTCGAGAAGGTGACGATGCCGGAGCGTTGCGTGCCCGGGTCGTGAACGGTGACGCCGGGCCGCGCAGAGAGGTCGTCGCGCCCCCCC
>CAYULR010000059.1:0-5080 GCA_964445685.1 uncultured Algimonas sp. | reverse complement strand
GGGGGGCCTTACCTCGGGGCCGGCCTTCGTGATGGGGAGTTTGCGGGTGGGTTGGGTGCCGGGGTGGTTAACGGTGACGCGGGCAGCGCAGAGAGGTCGTCGCGCAACCGCGCCGCAAGCGCCTGGATGCGCGACGCCATTCCCTTCAACCCAACATCCAGCGCGTACCGCACGGCCCGTCCCAGTCCGATCTGGCCCGCCACATGGCGTTCGTAGCATTCGAACCGCCGCGCGCCGGGCGCGAGGTCGTAGTCGTTCTCCGACGTCCAGCGCGCCGCGACATTGTCGATCACGGCAGGTTCGACCCGGTCGGCCAATGCCTTGCGCATGTAGAGAAACCCCGTCCCCCGAGGTCCGCGCAGGAATTTGCGCCCCGTCCCCGTCAGCGCGTCGCAGTCCAGCGCTTCGACATCGAGCGGCATCTGCCCCGCCGACTGGCAGGCATCGAGTAGGTAGAGCAGGCCGTGATCGCGCGCGAACCGTCCCACCGCTTCGGCGGGTTGGACAAGACCGCTTTGCGACGGGCAGTGCGTCAGCAGGACCAGCCGCGTGCGGGGCTGCAACAGGCGCGGCAGCGCGTCCAGGTCGATCGCGCCGGACGCATCGCTGGGCAAGGGATCGATGTGCAAGCCCTTGCGCCGCGCGAGCTGCAGCAGCGCCAGATAGTTGGATGCATAGGCCGAGGCATGGACCATGACCCGGTCGCCTGGCTCCAGCGGCAGCGCATGGAAGGCCGAGTCCCACGCCCGCGTCGCGGAGTCCGCGAAGGCGATCTCCTGCGCGTCGCATCCGAGCATGTCCGCAAACGCCGCGTAGAAGTCCGCTCTGGCATCCGCTGTCGCCTCCTCTGCCTCATAAGCCCCGATGCGCTGCTCGAGCTGCAGATGTCCGAACACGGCGTCGCGCACAGGCGTGGGCATCAGCGACGCGCCCGCATTGTTGAGGTGGGTGAGCGTCTCGCAGGCGGGGGTCTCGGCGCGAAGGGCGGTGACGTCGATCATTGCGGCCTGTCCCTGAACAGCAGCGAAATCCCGATACCGAGGATCCACGGCACGCCGAATGTCAGGATCGATCCGAACAGCACGCCCATCGCGCCCATCACGACCGGCCCGGCCAGGACCTCTTCAAGCCGGAGGGGCGCGGGATCCATGAACGGCATCATCAGACCCGCGAGGAACCCTCCGCCGAACAGCGAGCCCAGCGTCACCAGCGCGCCCCGCCCGGCCATGATGGCCGCCGTCCTGCGTCCCGTGGGCCAAAGCCACCTGGCCAGGACGTAGGGAATGGCGAGCGACCCGGCGAGAAGCGGTGCGAAGAAAAGCGGGTTCATTGTGATGAAGATGAAGCCCGCCAGCCCCGTTGCGGGAACCAGGGCCGCAAGGACCGTGGCGCAGGCATAGCCGTTGCGCGTCGCGTAGCGCTCGGGAACCCTACTCACGGCGGAACCCGGACTGGTCACCTGACTGGCCACCGGACCGTTCGACGTTCCGGAACAGAAGCGTCAACGCCACCGGCACGATCCAGACCAGTCCGGCCGTCCGCAATGTGGCCGTGAGGAGCCCGACAAGAGCACTGAGCAAGACCAAGAGCGCAAGGCGGGGAAGGTCTTCCAGCCCGGGCCCGCCAGGGCCGAGCGGAAACAGGCCGTAACCGGCCCAGCCTCCCAGGACGGCGATGGGCACGCCCGTGATCACCAAGGCCCTGAAGACGAGACGTCCCGCTCTGCGGTCCTCACCCGGCCACAGGAGCGCAGTGAGGAGGACGGACGCGCCGATGATGAAAGCAGACGACGACAGCGTCGTCTCGCTCCGGAAAGCCCCGGCCACAGGAAGGGCGCTCAGCGCGGCGAGGAAGACCGTGCCGCCGACCACCGCCAGGACGCAGGCGGAGACCCGCGTCTGGAGGCGTTCCGGCAGTCTTGGCAGCATCGTCGAGCCCTGCCTCCCGGGTCCGGCCTCAGTCCCGGCGCAGGCACACGGCCGTGGCTTCGCCGCCGCCGATGCACAGGCTCGCCATGCCGGTCTTGGCGTCGCGGCGTTCCATTTCGCCGATCAGGGTCGCCATGATGCGCGCGCCGGAGGCTCCGATCGGGTGGCCCAGCACGACGCCGCCGCCATTCACGTTCACCTTGTCGTGGTCGATGCCCATTTCCTGCATGGCGATCATCGGCACGACGGCGAAGGCTTCGTTGATCTCCCAGAGATCGACATCGTCCACGCCCCATCCGGCCTTATCCAAAGCCTTCTTCATGGCGTGAACGGGGGCGGTGGTGAACTTGGCGGGCTCGTGCGCGTGCGCGGCGTGAGAAACGATTTCGGCCAGCACTTTGTGGCCCTCGGCTTCGGCCTGGCTGCGGCGCATCAGCACCATGGCGGCCGCGCCGTCATTGATGGACGAGGCGTTGGCCGCCGTCACGGTTCCGTCCTTGGTGAAGGCGGGGCGCAGGGCGGGAATCTTCTCCGGCATGGCCTTGCCGGGGCCTTCATCCGTGTCGACCACGGTTTCGCCCTTGCGGTGCTTGACCGTGACGGGCGTGATCTCGCGGTCGAAGCCGCCGTTGTCCTGTGCCGCCTTGGCGCGCCGGACCGACTCCAGCGCATAGGCATCCTGCTGCTCGCGCGTGAACTGGTATTCGGACGCGATCTCGTCGGCGAAGACGCCCATCGCGCCGCCCGCATAGGCGTCGGTCAGGCCGTCATGCATCATGGAATCGATCAGCTGGCCGTCGCCCATGCGGTAGCCCTGCCGCGCCTTGGGCAGCAGGTAGGGCGCGTTGGACATGCTCTCCATGCCGCCCGCGACGGCGATGTCGACGGAGCCCGCCTTGATGGCGTCGTGCGCCATGATCGCGGCCTGCATCCCGGAGCCGCACATCTTGTTGACCGTCGTGGCTTCCGTGGAAATCGGAAGGCCCGCCTTGATGGACGCCTGGCGCGCCGGGGCCTGGCCTTGGCCTGCTGGCAAGACACAACCCATCACGGTCTGCTCGACCTGATCGGCGGAGACGCCCGCCTCGTCCATCGCCGCCTTGATGGCCGCCGCGCCGAGCTCCGGCGCGGTGACGGAGGACAGGCTGCCCATGAAGGCGCCCATGGGGGTGCGGGCAATGCCGACGATGACGACGGGATCGGAAGAAGATTGGGTCATGGAAGAGGCTCGTTTCAAAGGGTTTGCGTATGGGGTGTCAGGGAGGCTTCGCGCCGGGCGATCTCGCGCCGGATACTCGCCAGCTTTTCCTTCCGGTCGGACTTCAGGCCGCGCGCCTCATAGAGTCCGGCAAGCCATAGGCCGAAGCCGAACGGAAGGATGAGGACGAGGAAGGTCAGCACCGGAGCGGCCTAACAGGTCCGCTCCCGGTCGGCTAGGCGCGGCTATTGCGCCTGTTCGCGCGCGCGGGCTTCCGCCTTGATGCGGTCGAGTTCGCGGCGGCGCTCCAAGCGCTCCTGCTCGAACCGCTTCTTGGCGCGGCCATTGTAGACGAACAGGGCGATCACCACGGCGGCAAGCAGGACGACGATGAGAATGGCGGTCTGGTCGGTCACATATGTCTCCAATGTTTTTTGCTGACACTTATTTGGGAAGCGGCCCAGCAAGTTCAATGAAGCCCGCCTTCACGGTTTCAGGAGCGCTCCCTTCTCTAACAGGCTTTGTAAGACGGCGTGGCAGATCGGATGTGGCAAAGTCGGCCCGACCCCCAAGCTGTGGAGTGAGCCGCCATGACTTTCCGACCCCGTGTCAAACAACATATCGTCCGGATCGCCTTTGCAGGCTTGCTGGGCGTTCTGCCGTTTAGCGCTCTTGCAAGCGATCCGGGTGTTGCGCTGTCCGACGACGCGTTGAGCGCCATGTTGTCGCTGCGAACCCAGAAGGTCTCGGAGGCGCAAGCCACGGCAGAGCGCGCCTGCACAGCGGGCGACGTCTCTAGCTGCGCCATATCCGGCATGATCCATTCCGCAGAGAAGTACGGCGTGGTCAACCAAGCGCTTGCGCGGTTGCGCTTTGGTCAAGGATGCGACGGCAAGTTCTGGGATGCCTGCCCGCCTGCCATCCAGATGACCTATGAAGGCTATGGCGGCGCGGTCGACAAGCCGGGGGCGCTCCGACGAGCCGAAGCGGCTTGCGCGGCCGGAAACGCGGAGTCCTGCGACTGGAAAAGCCGAATCGAGACCGACCTGAACATGCCCACCGTGCCGGAGTTGCCTCAAGCCTGGGTGGAGGCGACTCCCAAACCGGCGCGCCCGCTATCCGTGAAACCCAAGCCCGTTCCGCCGATCAAGGCGGCCCCCTCGCAGCCGGCCCGGCCTGAGATGAACCTGGCCTCGCCGGTCGTGCAACACTTCCAGAAGACGTCCATCTCCTTCAACAAAGCCTGCAGGTTCAGCCTTCGCGACACCCGAGAAAAGCTCAAGACAACGCTGGTGGCGTGCAACGAGATCGCCAACCGGGAGATGCAGCGCGCGGGAGCCCTGCCCGGCAAGCTGACGAAGACGCAAATCGATGAGGTGGAACTGCAAGTCGCGATGGCCATGATGGAGCAGGCCATCCTGTTCCAGTTCCTGATCGATGCGGGCCATATGCCACAATCGAACCGCGACATGGCCTGCTCCGGCCTGAACCTGATCAGGAAGCTGCTCAATAATTCCAGCGACCTCGAACGGGGCGACCTGTCTCTCTTCTACACGATGACGCGCACACGGCTCGAACTGGCTCAGCCCTTTTGCCAATAAGAGGGGGCGTTACGCGTCCCACTTGTGTGGCGGGTGCTCGAGGCCTTTGCGCTTGTTGGCGAACCAGATCCACAGCGCGATGGCTGGAACACCCAGGATGAAGGCAAGGAAGATAAGGATCTGGATCGTCATGGTCGGGACCTTTCGCGAAGGGTGAACGTGTCCGACCTACGCGCGGCATCCGCCTTGGTGCCGCCCCTGCGCGGTTTCGTCCGCCCCGGCTCGAATTCGCTAGGCCGTGCCCGTGATCCAACCGCCGCCCAGCGTGCGCTGTGCGTCGTCGCGGTCTTCGTAGAAGACGCAGGCCTGCCCCGGCGAAAGATAATCACCAATTTCCGCCATGCGGTTTTCAT
>CAYULR010000058.1:11442-11793 GCA_964445685.1 uncultured Algimonas sp. | reverse complement strand
CGTCACCACAATCTACGTCTTGTGTCCCAGCCCTCGACCAGACCCCGGCAACAAGTGCCGGGGACAACGTGGGAGAAGGGTTCAACCTCGCCCCCTTCTTTTCGCTCATCCCCGCGAAGGCGGGGATCCAGGTTCTGGCAGGTCAGAGACTTCACGAGTCTTCCTTGAGCTGGATTCCCGCCTGCGCGGGAATGAGCGAAGAGTGAGAGGTGGACGCACAAAAAAAGCCGCCTCCTTGGCGTCGACCTTCCCATTCGCTGCCGCTCAGTCCGCTGGAGTCGCGGACGGTGGCCGTAGCCCCCACCTCTGTGAGACCTCACTCCCAATCCTACCCCTCGCGCCGGGCCACCG
>CAYULR010000058.1:0-11432 GCA_964445685.1 uncultured Algimonas sp. | reverse complement strand
CCAGCGCCAACGGATCAACAAGTTGGGCCAGCCGCTCATTATTGGCCACGAGCCTATCCGCCAGCGTCTCCACGCCCAACTCCTGCGCGCTCGCCACGCCTGCCGCGACGATGCGGGGCTGCATGATCTCGACGATCTTCGCCGTGAGGCCGGGCTGTTCCGGGGTCTGGATGACGGCTTCGGAGAGCACGATTTCCACGTTGAATCCCGCTTCGCTGAGCAGGCGGTAGAGCTGCGAGCCGGTGCGTACATTCGCGCCTTCGGCCTGCACCGTGTCCCAGATCCAACCTTGCGCCTGCCGCCGCAGCGGGAAGTCCCCGTCGCCGAAGCGTACGGTCGCATCGTGTTCGTGGATTAGCGCCCGGCCGCCCGGCCGCAGGCAGCCGTACAAGGTCTTCAGCGCGGCGAGGCGGTCCGGCAGGTACATGACGACGCGGCGGCAGGTGACCAGGTCGAACGTCCGCCCGAGCGCGGCTGCGCCCTCTATGTCGGTCTGGACGAAGTCGATGTTTTCCCGCCCGCCAAGCCGGGAGCGCGCGGTTTCCAGCGCGCCTTCGCTCGGGTCGATAGCCATGACATGGCCCGATGGGCCCACGGCGTCGGCGATACGGACCGCCACGTCGCCCGTGCCGCAACCGACATCGAGCACGCTCAGGCCCGAAAGCCCGCCTGCCGTGTCGAAAAGCCTCTGGCTGAATGCGCCGCCATTATCCATGCGGGCAGGGGTAGGGCGCGGCGCGGGCAACGCCAAGGGAGGATGTGGACGCGCGGCCTTGCGAGTCCGCTTTAGTCTGGTTTAACGTAACATTTGTGGTCGACGACTTCGAACTCCCGCCCTCGGCAACCCCGGAGCCGACCGGACAGACATCCAAGGCGATGCGCTGGAAGCTCGATCATGCGGAATTCCTGCAGGAACGGATGCAGCTCGCCCTGAAGGCGGGGCATATCGGGACATACGACTTCGACCCCCGTACGCAGCGGGCGACCTGGGACGCCGAACTCTACGCCATCTGGGGCATCGACCCGGATGTGGAGGATGTGTTCGCGGCCTTGCAGCCGACCATTCATCCCGACGATGCCGCTCTTTGGGAAGAGAATGTCGCCCGCTCTCTCGATCCGGAGGGCAGCCGCCGCCACGATGTGACCATGCGGATCACGCGGCCCGACACGGGCGAGCAGCGCTGGGTCCATGCGCAGGGCGATGTGACGTTCGAAAGCGGCGTGCCCATCCGGCTGATCGGCGCGGTCCGCGACGTGACGGAGGAAAAGCGCGCCGAAGAGCGCGAGCGTCTCCTGTCGCACGAGCTGAACCACCGCATGGAGAACGCCTTCGCCGTCATCAGCAGCATTGTGCGCGCCACGCAGCGCATGTCGGACACGACGGAGGGCATGGGGCAGGCTCTGCTGGGGCGTATCGATGCCATGTCGCGCGCGCACGGGCTGATCAAACCGTCGATCGACGGGCAGTTGATCGAGGATGCGGATGCGGAGCTGCGCGCCCTGTGTTCGAGCATTTTAGAACCGCACCGCGACATGGCGGACGATCCGCGCATCGTGCTGCACGGCCCTACCGCGATGCTCTCGCCGCGCGCGGCATCGGCCTTTGCGCTGGTCCTGCACGAATGGGCGACGAATGCGGCCAAATACGGGAGCCTGCGCGTGCCGGACGGACGGCTGAGCCTGTTCTGGACGGCGCCGTCCGGCGGTTTGGGCACGGTGGAGTTCGTCTGGGAAGAAGCGATGGGGCCGGGCGACGGTCAGCCGCCGTCCAAGATCGGCTTCGGCACGCGCCTGGTCGATGCGACCCTGCAAAAGCCGCTCTTCACGGATTTCCGGACAGACTGGGTCGACCGCGGCCTGGTCCAGCGCGTCACGATCCAGACGAAACTCGCCTGAACGGCTCTCCCTTAACGGCCCTAGAAGCGGCGGCCGCCCGCGCGCCCGCGGATGTTCTGCGGCGCGGGCGGGACGAGCGTTTCGAACGCGGTCTTGGCCTGCATGAACGCGCCGAGATTGGCGTAGGGGCTGTCCGGGTGGAAGAACTTGGCCTTCTTGCGCCACGCCGCGCGGATATCGGCCTCGCGGGCATTCATGGAACAGCCGAGTGTGAGAAGCGCTTTCTGGCGTGTCATGGCGTGGGCCGTCCCTTTTCTTTTGCGGAGCGTATGTGATTAACGTGGTCCTAATATGGGCCGCAGAGAGTCAACGCCGTCCTAAGGAACGGGGTTAATGTCGCGTTTCCCGTCAATGTTTCGTCAATAAAGAGCCTCGCCATGTCGGATTCGATTCCCGCCTCTCCGTCCGCCACGGATTATCTGGAGGATGACAGCGCGCGCGACCTGTCCTGGATCGGCGCGCCCGATCCGGTGGCACTGTTCGATACGTGGCTGGCCCAGGCGGGCGAGACGGAGGCGAACGATCCCAATGCGATGAGCCTCGCCACGGTCGGCGCGGACGGGCAGCCGGATGTGCGCATCGTGCTCCTGAAAGGGCTCTCGCAAGACGGCTTCGCCTTCTACACCAACTCGGAGTCCGCCAAGGGGCGTCAGTTGGGCGAAGTGCCGCGTGCCGCGCTCTGCTTTCACTGGAAGACGCAGCGCCGCCAGGTCCGGGTGAGGGGGCGCGTGGAGGAAGTCGGGGCGGAAGGCTCCGACGCCTACTACCAGAGCCGCGCGCGGGGCTCGCGCCTGTCGGCCTGGGCGTCCGAGCAATCCCGACCGGCGGAGGACCGGGACGAGCTGGTCGCCGCGATGGAGGCCACCGAAGCCCGCTTCGAGGGCAAGGACGTGCCGCGCCCGCCGCACTGGTACGGCTTCCGCGTCGTGCCGGACGAAATCGAGTTCTGGCAGGACGGCGCGTTCCGACTGCACGACCGCATCCTGTTCATGCGCAAGGGGAACGGGTGGGAGAAGACTCGTCTTTATCCCTAAACGGCGCTAGTCGGTCCGCATGACCGATCCAAAAGCCGACCCCATCAATGTCGTTCCGCCCCACGATCCTGTCGTGACGGACACCCCCGCGCCGGGCGAGGCGCTCATCGCACCCAAGGACCCGAAGCGCGTCCGGCTGCGCCGGTTCGTGCTGCGCGCCGCGCTGGCGCTGGTGATCGTCACACCGCTCTTCTTCGCCGTCGCGGCGCTGGGCAGCCGGTTCGGGCTCTGGGGCTGGCGGACAGGGTTCAGCCTGACCACCAATACGGGCCCGATCCTGATGGGGCTGAGCCTCGTCTTCGGCATTATCGGGCTGTTGCTCTGGGTGCTGGTCAATCCGCACCGCAAACCGTTCTGGGGCATTATCGCCTCCGGCCTGGCCATCCTCGTCCCGGTCGTGGCCTATCTGCAGCTGACGTCCGTGCGCGCCACGGCGGCGAGCCTGCCCTTCATCCACGATATCACGACCGACACGCAGGACCCGCCCACGTTCGGTGCGGTCGTCATGGCGGAACGCGACGCGACGGACGGCGTCAACACGGTCGAATATGCAGGCAAGCGCGTGCGCGGCGACGACACGCCGCTCGTCTCCGCCGAGCAGACGCAGGCCTACCCGCAAATCCGCACGCTGGTCCTGAGCGAGCCGCCCGCGACCGTCTTCGCCCGCGCCGAACAGGCCGCGCGCGATCTGGGGTGGGCGATCAAGGAGGCGGATATGGAGTCGGGCCGCATCGACGCGACCGACACGACCTTCTGGTTCGGCTTCAAGGATGATGTCGCCATCCGCCTGCGCCCGGCATCGGGCGGGGGAACGCGCCTCGACGTGCGCTCGGTCAGCCGCGTCGGCGGCTCCGATCTCGGTGCCAACGCAGCACGCATCGAGGACTATCTCGACGCGATGCGGGAGTAGGGGACCTTAAGGCCCGCTAAGCCACCAGCCGGTATTCCCGGCGCAGTCCGTCCGGGCCGTCCGCTTCGACGCGGCCGGTCTTCCGCATGTGGATGAGGTGGGACAGCACGCTGTGCGCGGCGGCAGGGTGCAGGCGCTTGTCCACGTCCTTGTAGAGCTCCGCCACGATGTCTCCGATGGAGAGCAGGCCGCTTCCGATCGCACCGAGGATCTGCGCCTCGCGCGCCATGCGGTGGTCGATATAGGCCTGGACGAAGGGGCGGACCTCCGTGATGGCTGGGCCGTGGGTCGGGCGGATGATGTCGAAATCCATCGCCAGAATGCGGTCGAGCGAGGCGAGATAGTCGCCCATGTCCCCGTCGGGCGGTGAGACGACCGACGTGCTCCACCCCATGATGTGATCCCCGGAGAAGAGGCAGTTTTCCTCGTCCAACGCGTAGCAGAGGTGGTTGGATGTATGTCCGGGCGTGTGGATGGCCGTGAGGGTCCAGTCCGGGCCTTTGAAGCGTTCGCCGTCGCGGATCTCCACGTCCGGCTTGAACGACAGGTCGTCGCCCGCTTCCAGGCGGATTTCCCCGCCCTGCGGCGCGACGGGCTGCGTGCCGTAGCCATAGACCTTGCAGCCATGCTTGGCGGCCAGCGGCGCGGCGAGGGGGCTGTGGTCGATATGGTGGTGGGTGACGAGCACGTGGCTGACCCGCTTTCCCTCCAGCGCCGCGTCGATGGCGGCGACGTGGGCGTCCGTGACGGGGCCGGGGTCGATGACGCAGACACTGTCTCCGGCGCCGACGATGAACACGCCCGTGCCGGTATAGGTGAACGGTCCGGGATTGTCCGCGATCACGCGGGTGACGAGCGGGCTCAGCCGCTCCGCCTTGCCGTATTCGAAGGTGAAATCCCTGACGAAAGGTATGGCCACGACGATCTGTCCCGCCTTGCTGCGCCGCCTGTCCCGGGCGCGCCCTGTGCGAACCGGGTTAGTCTCACGGTCCAGGCAGGTCCAGCGACAGGCTCATAACAGTCGCGTGACGCGACCTGCTGGCCGTGGGACTGACTGGCCGTGGGTGAGCGGGTTCCGGCGGCCTAGCGGCGGCGGCGGGCGCGGATAGCCACGCCCTTGCCGTCGATGCGCAACAGATAGCTGCCCATGGCGGCGCGGCGGATTTCCACCGTGTGGGTGTCGCTCTTGTTGATGTTGCGCGGGATGCGGATGGTCGTCTTGTCTGCCTGGTCCCAGACCTGGCCGTTGGCGAGGAAGAAGCGGTAGCGGCCATTCGCGCCGAACTCCTCGACCTTGCGCAGCGGCAGCACGACCTCGGAGACGGATTTGGGCAGCGGGGCCGGGGGCGGCGTGGCTTCGGCGCTGCGGGTCTCGCGGCGCTGGACGGGCGCGGTCAGCGCTTCCGCCTTGCGCGGGGCCTGTGCGTCGTCGGAGCCCCCGAAGAGACCGCGCAGCCGGGGCAGGGACGGCAGGTTGAAACCGAAAGCGTCGCGTTCGACCGCTTCGACTTCCGTACGGGTGACGGCGCGGACTTCGCCGGACGCCTCGTCGGCCTTCAGCTCCCTGACGGCGGCGTCGAAACAGGCCAGGCGCGCGGCGTCGTCCGCCTTCTCGGCGCAGGCATAGACATCCCCGAGGGCCGCCGATTGCGCCAGGGCCGGTGAAACCTGCAGGCTCGCAAGGCCCGCAATCAGAAGTCCGGAAAACAGTCGCGTGGAAGAAATGGCCATAACCCTGCTCGTTTGTTCGTTAGTCCCCGTGAGCGCCGCCAGACTGCGCCGCCCTCGCTGGTTCAGTAGCAGAAAGAGGCTTGATAGAAAGCCGTCACGGCAGTGAAGCGACTCGCGGCGGTGATTCTGCTTGTCTTTCGTTGTCAGCCCGTTGCGACCGAGGCTTTCGGCGGTTCTGCCGTGCGTTTGCTGGGCGCTGGGCCGCATGAACGAAGTGTTAGGTGACAATTTTGCAACAGCACTGCGCAAAAGCCTCGCCTATCTGTATTTTTATTCATGAGACGGCTTGCGGAAGGCTTCTTTCTAATTTTTAACGGGGGCCAAGTGCGTTGGGGAGGTCCCGCGCTTACTAACGAAGGGTACAAGAGTGACATTTCTTGACAAAAAACGTCTATTGCAGACGTCATTCCTGGGCGGGCTCATGTTCGCCGCTGCACCGGCATTCGCTCAGACGACGCCGACACCGATCGATGCCGAAGACGACGTCCCCGTCGTAACGGCAGCCGACGACATCGAAGATTTCGATGACGAGTTCGACGAAGACGAAGATACGGTCGTTGTGACCGGTTCGCGTCTGCGCCGCGATGAATTCAGCTCCGTTTCGCCGCTTCAGGTCATCGACGGCGAACTGTCCCGCGACCTCGGTCTCGTCGATGCCGCCGACCTCCTGTCGCAAACGACGGTTGTCCAGGGTCAGCAGATCACAACGGGCGTTTCCACATCCGCAGGCCTGCTGTCCGACAGCGGCCCGGGTTCCGCCACCGCATCGCTGCGCGGCCTCGACGCCAGCCGGACACTCGTCCTGATCAACGGCCGCCGTCTGGCACCCGCCGGTGTGCGCGGCGTTCCCAGCGCGCCCGACCTCAACCTGATCCCGGGTACGCTGATCCAGCGCGTCGACGTCCTTCTGGACGGCGCCTCCTCGGTCTACGGTTCCGACGCCGTCGCCGGTGTGGTGAACTACCAGCTGCAGCGCGACTTCGAAGGCATCGAGCTCGAAGCCTTCGCAACGCTGCCCGAACTGCCGGGCAATGCCGGTCACCAGGAAGTCTTCTCCGTCAAATTCGGTGTTTCCAACGACCGCGGCTTCATCAGCGGTGCCGTCGAGCACAGCCGCGTCGACGGTTTTGCAGAACTTGACCTGGCCGACTTCTACGAGCCCTATTCCTACGGTTGCCGCGGCAACATCGCCCAAGGCGTCAGCGGTACGATCTACCGTCCCGACACCTGCGTCGGCTCCTTCGGTGCCGGTAGTGTCTCCGGTGGCACGGGCTTCCTCGGCTATGAACTCGGCCGTCGCGAGCCGGGCCTGCCCGACAACTTCTTCCGTATCCCGATCTCCGGCGATCTCCTGCAGCCCGACAGCGCCAACGGCCGTGCCCTGCTGCTCTTCCCGGAAGAACTCGATGCGCAGTTCGCACCAAACTTCCAGCGGACGTCGCTCTTCACCTTCGGTGAGTACGACACGGGCCTCTATGGCAACATGACCGCCTACTTCGAAGGCTCCTACGCCGAGCGTCGTTCCGACACCTCGACGGCAGGCCAGGGCGCAATCGACCTTCCGGGCGATTACGGTCCCAGCACCTTCGGCGTCCAGACGTCGCTCTTCTTCCAGTCCCGCTTCGAGAACCAGACGAACGTGGCCCAGGCCCGCTTCGTGGGTGGCCTGAAAGGCGACCTGCCGTTCCTGAACAACGGTTTCCTGGATAACTGGGGCTACGACGTCTACGGCAGCTACTCGCGTTCGTCCGGTCAGGACAGCGTCTCGGGCATCCCGTTCCTGCCGCGTCTGGAGCAGACCCTGTCGAACACGCGTTTCGACCCGACCACCGGCGAATTCGTCTGTGACCCGCGCTCCATCCCAGGCAACGGCCAGCAGATCGAGTGCCGTCCGCTGAACTTCTTCGAGCCGAGCTTCCTGTTCGAAGGCCGCTTCAACGATCCGGACGACACAGCCTTCCTGTTCCCGAACCGTCTGACCGACACCGTCGTTTCCCAGACCGTGTTCTCGGGCTACCTGGCCGGTGATCTGTTCAACATTCCGTGGGGCGACACCGTCCTTCTGGGTCTGGGTGCGGAATACCGCGAAGACACCATCGAAACGCGCACGGCCCTGGCTGGCGACTTCGAAGGCTTCTCCAACGACCCGGGCGCCAACGGCAACCGCAGCTTCACCGAAGTCTTCGGCGAGATCGAAATCCCGCTGATTCAAGACATGCCGTTCGTCGACACGCTGACGCTCAACGGTGCGGCCCGCTACACGGAAGAAAGCAACTTCGGCGACGAAGTCACCTACTCCATCAAAGGCCAGTACGGCCCGACGGATTGGCTGACCTTCCAGGCGACCTACGGTACGTCCTTCCGCGCCCCATCCGTGGGTGAGCAGTTCGGCGGCGCCGTCACGGGCTTCCAGAACCCGGTCGACCCTTGCCGCGTGCCTGGCATCGCGGTTCCGTTTACGGACTTCGACAACGACCCGACCACGCCGGACACACGGAACTACGATCCGAGCCTGGACCCGCGTGGCCAGGACGTGATCGACCGCTGCCTGAACGGTGGTGGACCCTTCAACATTCCCGGAACTGACCCGTTCAGCCTCGGTGTTGTGGGTCTCGGCGGTTCCTCGCCGGTCTTCCTCGGCGCGGCCCGTCCGTTCGCAAGTGGTTCCAACCCGGACCTCAACCCGGAAACGTCCAACGCCTTCTCGGCCGGTGTCACGTTCGAACAGCCTTGGCTCGACGACATCGACTTCCGCCTGGCCGTGACGTACTACGAGATCGAAGTGAACGACGAGATCGACCAGCTTCTCGTCTCGACCATCGTCAACCGTTGCTACAACTCGGCCGGCCTAACCGACCCAACATGTGGCTTCCTGACGCGCTCGCCGCGCGTTCCGGGTGACGACCAGTCCGGTCTGATCGACTTCGTGTCCGCTCTGAACCAAAACCTGGGTCAGCAGATCGTCGAAGGTCTCGACTACAACTGGGAATTCGGTTTCGACACCGAGCCGTCCTTCCTGGACAGCCCGATCGGCTACCGCATGATCGGTCGCGCCACTCAGTCTCTGACGCAAACGGAAGAGCTGATCACCCAGGATGCGACGCTCATCAACCGTCAGGATGGTGAGAACAACAACCCGGAATGGCGTCTGAACCTGACGAACGTGCTCAGCTACGAGAACTTCCGCTTCCTGTGGCAGTCGCGCTACCTGTCGAGCACGGTCGAGAACTTCCTCAACGAAGACGACGACCAGACGACCGGTCTGGCCGGTGACGTCGACATCGATCCGATCACGACGGGCTTCTCCCGCTGTGTGCAGGCCGAAGGTCGCGGCAACCGTGCCGATGGCTTCAACTGTATCCAGCTGGATGGTGTGGACGATTACTGGGTGCACGATGCGTCCATCGCGTTCTCGCAGGACACGTACTCGATCCGCGTCGGTATCAACAACGTCTTCAACGACGCTCCGCCGCTGACGAACAACAACGCCCTGAGCCAGCTCGGTGGCGGTGGCTACGACCTTCGCGGCCGTACGTTCTTCGCAAACGTCACGAAGCGCTTCTAGCCTTCAGCGGAAGCTGGCCCCGGCCAGCTTCACTCAACGCAACAAGGCGCGCCCTTTCGAGGGCGCGTTTTTTTTATGCCTGGAGACGTGGAGACCTGGAGGCCTGGAGACCTGGGGGAGGCGGCTCAGTGTCTGGGAGACGCGGGTGCGTCCAGGGGTCTGCAGCTTGCTAGCGAGACTCGGTCAGGAGGGTTCAGCGAACGGTGGGCCTGTGGGGATGAGTGTGTGTAAGCGCTATAAGGCCGGAGGGCCGGGTGCGTAGGGCTGACAATGCTGTTGCGCTTAGGAAGAGCCTCAAGCTCTATCCCTGTCCCATCGACTTCACGACCTCACAGGTCCGGCGTTGTGAACCGAGAGGCGTGCGTCCTCCAAACAAAAAGGGCTCCGGGATCGCTCCCGAAGCCCCTTATCCGGCTCAGCGCCCCAGAGCAGCGGTGACCGCTGCTCCGAGGACTGTGTCCGCCGCGACTACCTCACGACAGGCAGGTTCGCCTTCATCGTGCGGTCGGCGTCGGACACCATAGCGTCGCGAGCGCGCAGCATGGCTTTCACTTCCGGCTGCGACAGCAGGAGGGAGAGCGATTCCAGGTCGCTTCCGGCCTGTGCGCCGCCCGAGAGCAGCTCGTTGAACAGCTCCTCGCGTGATTTCGGCCGTGGGAAGCGTTGCAGGCTGACTTCCGCGTCCGCGTCCATCTCCGCCAGGCGCTTCGTTGCGGCGAGAGCAGTCTCGAACCCGCCCAGCTCGTCGACCAGACCGCGCTCCAGCGCTTGCTCACCCGTCCAGACGCGGCCTTCGGACACGACGCCGAGGAAGATCTCGTACTGGCGCGTCATCTCGCGGGCATAGCCCTCGGCCTGCGCCTCGGTGAACGGCTCGTCCGCCGAGTAGGCCCCGGCGAAGTCGCCGCCGATGCGCACGCCCTGGATGTTGTAGCCCACATTGGCGAAGGTTTCTTCGAGCGCGACCTTGCCGCCGAAAATGCCGATGGAGCCGGTGATCGTCTGCGGCATGGCGACGATGTGGTCGGCCGGGGCGGCGATGTAGTAGCCGCCGCTGGCCGCGTACTGGCCCATGCTGACGACGACGGGCTTGCCCGCATCCTGCACGCGTTTCACGGCCGCCATGACCTGGTCGGACGCCGTGGCGGAACCGCCGCCGGAGCTGATGCGCAGCAGCACGGCCTTCACCTTGTCGTCTTCCAGCGCGTCGTCGAGCGCCGCCGCATAGGCTTCGCCGCCAATGTTCGCCGCCGGGTTGAACACGCCGTCTCCGCCGCCTTCGCCTGGAATGATCGTGCCTTGGCCTTCGATCAGCGCGATGACGGGTTTGCCGTAATTGCGCTTGGGCGAGTAGTCGGAAATGGACTGGAACACCGCATCCTCGTCCCCCGCCAGTTCGGCGGCGTAGTCGCGGGCCTCTTCCAGATAGCCGATCTTGTCGGCCAGACCGCCGTCCACGGCGGCCGCGCTGCTGAAGGGCGCGGCGTTGAGCAGCGCCAGCACCTGGTCGCGCGTGAGGTCGCGATCGGCGGCGATATTGTCGATGGTCCCGTCGAAGATCGAGGTCAGCATGCTGGTCGTAGCTTCCAGCTGTTCGGGCGTGGCCTCGCTTTCCGTGTAGGTGTTCACGGCCGTCTTGTAATCGCCGTGGCGGAAGAATTGTGGCTGCGCGTCGATCTTGTCGAACACGCCGCCAAGGAATTCGAGCTCGGAGTAGAGGCCCGCCGTGGCGACGGTCGCGCTGCCCTGCAGCCAGATTTCATCGGACGCGCTGATCGCGTGATAGGGAATGACCGAGGTGCTGCCGAGGCCCTGGGCGTGGGTCAGCACGAACTTGCCCGATTCGCGGAAGTCCAGCAGGGCGAGGCGGAGTTCCTCGGCGCTGGCCGGGGCCATGCCGAACACTTCGCCGCGTATGAACACGCCCTTTATGTCGTCGTCTTCCTTAGCACTCTCCAGCGCCTGGACGATGCCCACCACCGAGGTCGGGCTGTCCGCGAACAGGGTCGGCGCCGTGGGCGAATCGATCAGCCCGCCGCGCAGGTCGATCTCCAGCACGATCGGTTCTTCGATGATCTCGTCCCCGCCCAGCGCCGCCGCCAGCGTGGCGAAGAACATGAAGAGCAGGAAGAAGAAGAGGAACAGGCCCACCACCACACCAAGCACGGTGATGAAGAAGACCTTGGTTCCGCTCAGCCGCTTGCGCTCCGGATAGGCGGGCGGAGCGGTGAAGGGGGTTGCGCCGGACGCAGCAGGGGAGGGCGCAGTGGGGGAGGCGGGGGACGTCGTCACGAAG
>CAYULR010000057.1:0-11858 GCA_964445685.1 uncultured Algimonas sp. | reverse complement strand
GTCCATGCCCTCGCGGAAGGTCCGCGCGAACAGTTCGGAGCGCGTGAACTGCATCAGCCGGTCCTCGGCCTGTGTCGTCATCGGGTCGCGCGGTGCGGGCACGGCTAGCTTTCGTGTAGCGGTCATGAGTTGTCCGGGTCGTTTAACGTGTAGTCTTGTGAACCGGGTTTGCAAGCCACGCGCCACTTGGGCGCCGGGCGGACTTAATATGGTTAATTATTTCGAGAAAAGCTTGTCTGCGGCCAGTCTTTCGTCCGCCTTCTTGGCGCGTTCGGCCTTCAACCGGGCGATTTCGGCCTCATAGGCTTCGATGCGGGCGTCGAGTTCGTGCACGGACAGGCCGTAGAGACCCTCATTGATCCGGTAGCTGTCCAGGTCGGTCGGACGGGGGGCATCATCCATGTGAAGACTCCTTCTCTTGCCAAGCTTCCGATAAGGTCTTACCTATCTCTTTGTCGATACGGCATAAAGACGCCGGACCCGACGCCCCCGACCCCGCAGTGAGCGGGGTTTTTCTATGGCTGAAACACAAACAGCCACGAGGAGAGACGACCATGACACAGATCCTGATGCCCAAGGCGACCGCCGTGTGGCTCATCGACAATACCGCGATGAGCTTCAAGCAGATCAGCGAATTCTGCGGCCTGCACATCCTCGAAGTCGAAGGCATCGCGGACGGCGATGTCGGCGCGGGCATCCGCGGCGCGGACCCGATCGCCAACGGCCAGGTCTCCCGCGAGGAGATCGAGAAGGCTGAAAAAGACGCCAACTACGCGATGAAACCCAACACGTTCGACGCGGACGAGCTGCCCAAGCCCAAAAAGCGCGGTCCGCGCTACACGCCACTGTCCCGTCGCCAGGACCGCCCCGACGCCATCGCCTGGCTGGTGCGTAACCACCCGGAAATGAGCGACGCGCAGATCAGCAAGCTGATCGGCACGACCAAGCCCACCATCAAGTCCATCCGCGAGCGCACGCACTGGAAGATCAACACCATCCAGCCGCAAGACCCGGTGAGCCTCGGCCTGACGACGCAGATCGCACTCGACGCCGCCGTGAAGATCGCGGCCGAGAAGAAGGCCAAGGAAGACGCGAAGAACGCAGTCGAAGGCGGGGAATCGCTGAAGCCCGCCCCAACTCCGGAGCCCGTGGAAGAGGAAGTTAGCAAGGCGGATTTGACGTTGGAGAACTTGTTCAAGCCCTCCAACTAAAAGCCCGCTCTCCCACACGCGATGGGACGGCGCGCGCAGCGAAGCGAGCACGGGGTTCCAGCGCGTCCGCGTGCCGCAAGGCGCGCTGAGCGGCAGCGAATTATTTGAGACAACCCCGTTGCAGGTCACTGTGGCGGGGTTTTTCTTTGCTTACATCTTTCCGTTCATCCCAGCGAAAGCTGGGGTCTATGCCGAAAGCGTCTGGGACATTCGGGTTGTGCAGCAAGCTCAGAGCGGGTTCTCGCTGCCGCTCGGCGCGCTGGAGTCGCGCGCTGCGGTCGTAGAACCCCGTGCTCGGCTGCGCCTGCGCGCGCCGCCCTACGACCGGTGGGAGAACCTACTCCTCGACCGCCATTGTATAGTTGAGAGCCAACCGCCCCCCATCCGCATACACACACTGCCCGGTGATATAACTGCTTTCCTCGCTCAGAAGCCACGCCGTGACCGCCGCGATCTCTTCGGGCTGGCCTGGACGGCCCATGGGCGTTCTCGACAGGATCTTGTTCATGGCGGCGGGGTCGGAGTTCACCTTGGCGAGCATTTCCGTCTTGATGGAGCCGGGGCCGACCGCGTTCACGCGGATGCCGTAGGGGGCGAGTTCGATCGCCATGGCGCGCGTCATCTGGCGCAGCCCGCCCTTTGAAACGGTGTAGGCGAGGTAGTCGGGGATCGCGACCGTGTCGTTTATCGAGCTCATGTTCACGATGGCGTAGGGCCGCTCGTTCAGGCGCGAACGGTCGTCACGGTCCTCGATCTCCTTGACCATGTGCTGCGCCACGGCCCGGCTGACGAGGAACGGGCCGCGCAGGTTCACCGCGATGTTGCGGTCGAAATCCTCGATGCTCATGTCCAGCGACCCGCCCTTCACCGCGATGGCCGCGTTGTTCACGAGGCCGTCGATCCGCCCGAAGGAGGAGAGCGTCTCGGCGATGAGGTTGTGGACCTTGAGAGGGTCGGACACGTCCGCCTCGATGAAGACCGCCCGCTCATTGTCGGCGGCGAGGTCCTTGGCGGCCTTGAAACCGGCGTCGGTGTCCATGTCGGTGAGGACCACGCGGTGGCCGTCTTCGACAAGGCGTTGGGCGCAGGCGAGGCCGATGCCTTTGGCGGAACCTGTGACGATGATAGTTTTGTCGCTCATGTGGGTCTCCTACGGTGGTCCCAACGAAAGGGCAACGCGCACAGCGTAGCGAGCACGATGTTCTTTCGTTGCCTGCGCCGAAGGCGCAGCGAGCGGCAGCGAGAGTTTGTTGATGATGAGGCGAAGTCCCCGGGCATTCATTGCCTGGGGTCTCTGGCTTGGCTTGCGAACGATGGGTCTGGCGAGCGTGGGACAGCGACCGAGAGAGGCCCCGGCAGTGAATACCGGGGACAATGGTGCTCATTATAGCGGGTTCTCGCTGCCGCTCGGCGCGCTGGAGTCGCGCGCTGGCGACAAAAGAACCCCGTGCTCGGCTACGCCTGCGCGCGCCGCCCTGCGGCCAGTGGGAGAGCTTTGGAGCCAGCCGGAACGGCTGGCTACATTTGCATAGCCCACCCTTCCACATCCATGGCCGCCTGACGCACCGACTCACTCAGAGTCGGGTGCGCGTGGCATGTCCGGGCGATGTCCTCGCTCGACGCCTTGAACTCCATGCCGAGGCAGACTTCGTGGATCATGTCGCCCGCGCCCGGCGCGATGATGTGGCCGCCGAGAATTTCGTCCGTCTCCGCGTCGGCGATGATCTTCGCAAACCCGTCCGTTTCGTGGTTGCAGCGCGCGCGGCTGTTGGCCGTCAGCGGGAACTTGCCGACCTTGTACTTGCGGCCCTCTTCCTTCAGCTCGTCTTCGGTCTTCCCGACGCTGGCGATTTCCGGGAAGGTGTAGACCACGCCTGGAATGACGCCGTAATTCACGTGGCCCGACTGGCCGGCGATGGTTTCCGCGACCGCCACGCCTTCTTCTTCGGCCTTGTGGGCCAGCATCGGGCCTTCGATCACGTCGCCGAGCGCGTAGATGCCGTCTCCGGCTTTCCAGTGTTCGTCCGTCTTGACGAACCCGCGCTCCGTCGTCTCGATGCCGACCGCGTCCAGGCCCAGACCGTCCGTGTAGGGTTTGCGGCCGATGGCGACGAGGACCACGTCCGCTTCGAAGCTCTTCTCCTTGCCGCCCTTGGCCGACTCAGATTCGATCTTCACCGTCTTGCCGGAGCCGTCGACCGCCGTGACCTTGCGGCCCAGCTCGAACTTCATGCCCTGCTTCTTGAAGATGCGCGCGCTCGTCTTGCGGACTTCCATGTCCATACCGGGCAGGATCTGGGCGAGATATTCGATCACGGTCACTTCCGCGCCCAGACGGCGCCAGACGGAGCCGAGTTCCAGCCCGATCACGCCGCCACCGATGACGACCATCTTTTCCGGGACCGACTGCAGATCCAGCGCGCCCGTGGAGGAGACGACTTTTTTCTCGTCGATCTCGATGAAGGGCAGCGAGGCCACTTCGGAGCCCGTCGCGATGACGATGTTCTTGGTCTCGTAGGTCTTTCCTTCAACCTCGACCTTCCCCTTGCCGACGATCTTGCCGAAGCCTTCGATGCGGTCGACCTTGTTCTTCTTGAACAGATACTCGATGCCCGAGGTCAGGCCTCCCACGACCTTGTTCTTGGCTTCGATCATCTTGGGCACGTCGGCGGAGACGGTCGCGCTCATGCCCATGGCTTCGAATTCGTCCTCGGCCGTCTCGAACAGCTCGGTCGCGTGCAGCAGGCTCTTGGACGGGATGCAGCCCACATTCAGGCAGGTGCCGCCGAGCGTCTTGCGCGTTTCCACGCAAGCGACTTTCAGGCCGAGCTGGCCGCAGCGGATGGCGCAGTTGTAGCCGCCGGGGCCGCCGCCGATGATGATGACGTCGTACATGTCTGACATGGGAGTTCTCCGAAGGAGGAAGACTGTGGAATGCGGAGCGGGCCTTAGGCCCATTGTCCGACGAACTCAACATGCAGGCGACTTGTGCCGGACCGCCAAGCTTGCCAAGACATTCCCATGAGACCTCTTGCCCTGCTACTTCCCCTCGCCCTGCTCGCCTCTTGCGCGGAAGCCGCCGAACCGGCGTCCACCCCGGTCATGGCCGACGCGCCTGTGTTGGAGCCGGACCTGGCCGCCCGTTTCTCTCGCCTCGCGCTGGACTGCGTGCACAAGGAGTTCCCCAACAAGATTTCGCGCACGACCGACACGGCCGAGGAGATCGGCCGTCCGCGCGAGCTGTTCCCGGCCTTCTACGGCTGCTTCGACTGGCACAGCGCGGTGCACGGCCACTGGATGCTCGTGCGGATGCTGCGCCTGGACGCGCTGGACGCGGAGACGCGCGCCGAAGCGATCGCCAAGCTGGATGCCAACCTGAACGAGGCGACCGGCGCGGGCGAGTTGGCCAACTTCCAGCGCGCCGCGCGCGGCTCTTGGGAACGGCCCTATGGCTGGGCGTGGGTGCTGCAACTGACGGCGGAGCTCCGCGAATGGGACGCCCCGGAGGCCGAGCGCTGGCTCGCCGCATTGGAGCCGCTGGAAGCCGACATCGTCGCGGCAACCAAGGAATGGCTACCCAAGCTCGCCTATCCCATCCGCCTCGGCACCCACAATCAGAGCGCCTTCGCCCTGACGCTCATGCATGACTGGGCCGAGGTCGCGGGCGACGAAGCGTTCACCGCCCTGATCGAAGACCGCGCGCGCGACTTCCATGCGGGCGATGTGGACTGTCCCCTCGCCTACGAACCGTCCGGAGAAGACTTCCTGTCGCCCTGCCTGATGGTCGCCGACCTGATGCGCCGCGTGATGGGCGAGGCCGAGTTCGCAGACTGGCTGTCCGCCTACATGCCGAACATCCCGGAAGACGGCACGACCGGCTGGCTCGCGCCTGCCATTGTGCTGGACGCCTCCGACGGCAAGCTCGTCCACCTCGACGGGGTGAACAGCAGCCGGGCGTGGAACCTCTACAATGTGGCGCGCGCCCTGCCGGACACCGACCCGCGTCGCGCGAGCCTCATGGCGACAGCGGACATCCACCGCGACGCGGGCGTCGAAGCCGTCTCGGACGAACACTATTCCGGCAGCCACTGGCTCGCCAGCTTCGCGACCTACCTGATGACGGACCGGGGTTGGGCAGGCTAGCTTGAGCGATCTCGACAAACAGGAACGCGTCGAGCGGCAGAAGACCTTGCGGGCCATCCTCTGGATCGTCGCCCTGCTCATCGTCGCGGGCATCCTGTTCGGCGTCTACCGCACCGTCACCGCGCCCGTGCGCAGCGTCCAGAACACGACGGAGACCGTCACTCAGGTCGTGGAGGAGACCGCCACCGCCGTGCTGACGCGCCGCCACATCGGCGTGGCGCAGGGGCGTCGCTTCGCCCGGCTGTCGGACGCTGCGTTCGATGTTCTGGCGGACCTGCCCGAGACCGCGCCGACCGATCTGCGCGAGCGCACCTTCCGCATCGCCCACCTGCGCGGGTCGCAGAACCGGGTCTGCCGGTTCGAGATGGATTTCGGCTCGGGCCCCGTTCCCGTCTGGGCGGCAGCCGACAATGCGGAGTACGCCGCCAACCGCAGCCTCGGCGGGCAAGCCCACCGCCAGATCCGCCTGGTCTGGGAGACGCCGGGCGTAGTGCTGGGCATCACGGCGAAATATGCCGCCCAGTACACGGACGCCGACGACGCACCGCGCTGGGAACTGCTCTGGCGTCGCCGCGACAGCATGGACAAGCCGCTGACCGACGCGGTCATCAGCGCGCGGGCGCTGGAAACTCTCGCGGCAATCCCGGAACAATGTTCGACGCCGACGCCTTAGTCCGTTAACGCAGGGCAAGACCAACGACGGAGATTTACGATGGCAATGAACATGATGGACATGATCCTGCAGGCCGCAGGCGGAAACACGGCACAGCAGGCGGGCAGCCAGTTCGGCCTGTCGCCCCAGCAGAGCCAGCAAGCCATCGGCGCGCTCCTGCCTGCCATCAGCTCGGCCATGAAACGCAACACCGCCTCCCCGCAAGGTCTCGCGGGCCTGCTCGGCGCGCTGCAGAACGGCCAGCACGACCAGTATCTCGAAAACCCGCAGCAGCTCGCGCAGAATGCCCCGAGCGAAGGCAATGCCATTCTGGGCCACCTGTTCGGCTCCAAGGAGGTCAGCCGCGAAGTCGCCAGCCGCGCCTCGGCGCAAACGGGCATCGGCTCCGACATCCTGAAGCAGATGCTGCCCATGGTCGCCATGATGGCGATGGGCGGCCTGTCCAAGCAGACGCGCGGCAATCAGGGCATCCAGGGCCTGATCGGCAATGCGGCGATGCAGCAGCTCATGGGCGGCGGCCTGCAAGGCGCGCCCGCCAAGGGCCTGGGCGGAATGCTGGGCGGACTTCTCGGTGGCGGCGCGCGTCAGGCCCGGCGTCAGCAGAGCGTCCACCAGCAAGGCCTCGGCATGCTCGGCGGGATGCTGGACGCGGATGGCGACGGGAATGCGATGGACGATATTTTCGGGATGATCTCTGGGCGGTAGCTCTTCCACTGGTCGCAGGGCGACGCGCGCAGGCTTTAGCCGAGCACGGGGTTCTGAGACCACCGCGCGCGACTCCAGCGCGCCGAGCGGCAGCGAGACCCCGCCCAAGACAAAGCCCGCCCCTCGAGGCGGGCTTTCTGCATCTAGCCCCGACGATACTCCCGCGCCGCGCGTTCCATCTTCGCCTCCCCGCGCTCCATCTTCTCGCGGGCGCGGTCCACGCGCCGCTCCGCGTCCGACACATCCTCTTTTGCGTCGTCCACCTCTTCGCGGGCCTTGCGCAGATCCTTGCGCGCGTCCTCCAGCGCTTCGGCCAGCGCCTCCGTCCGGTCCGGGTCGGCGGACAGCGTCACGTCGTCTGACGCGCTGCGTCCTGCCAGCAAGCGGTCGGCTTCGACGGCTTCGCGCGCCTTTTCCAGATCACGCTGCGCGTCGCGGACATCGTCCTGCGCGTCGTCCAGGTCGCGGCGCGCCTTGCGCAGGCGCTTCTCGGCTTTCTTGAGGTCCTTGCGGCCGTCCTGGGCGAGCTCGCGGCCGTCCTTCCAGTCTTCGGCGAGTTCGACGATTTCGGACCCTGCTTCCGCATCATCGGAGAAGGGGAAGTCGGGCGTGGAAGAGCAGGCGGTAATGAAGAGCGCCGCCGCGACGGCGCCCCAGAAACGGTCAGTCAACATATGGACACTCCTTGCACCGGACGGGACTGTCCCGAACGGTCAAGGCGTTAAATGCGCGAACCCCCGCCAAGGTTTCCCAAGCAAGTTTCCCGGGGGAGGGTTCACGTGACGCGGCAATCAGCCTTTTGCCGCTTCCGCCGCGACGTTGGCGTCCTGCACTTCCTTCTCCCAACCCTTGGTGAAGAGGCCGACGAGGAAGACGACCGCGCCGACACCGATGGCGAAGGTGGCAATCATCTTGAACAGGTCGGGCATCTGCTCGACGTTCTCGGGGTCGAACCCGCCCGCCATCAGGCCGGCGATGATGTTGCCCATGGAGTAGGTCAGCACGAACAGGCCCATCATCTGCCCCAGGAAGCGCGGCGGCGAGAGCTTGGACACGGCCGACAGCGCGATCGGGCTCAGCGTCAACTCGCCCACCGTGTGCAGGAAGTAGGTCAGCACCAGCCAGAAGATGGCGACCTTGCCCTGGCTTGCCGCTTCGGCGGCGAAGACCATGACGACGAAGCCGAGGCCCATGATGATCAGGCCCGCGCCCATCTTCAGCCCGTAACCCGGCGTGATCATGCGCTTGCCCAGCCAGACCCAGAAGGCGGCGAAGAAGGGCGTCAGCGTGATGATGAAGAACGGGTTCACGTTCTGCAGCCAGGTCGTCGGCAGTTCGAACCCGCCAATGTTGCGGTCCGTGAAGTCCTGTCCGAACAGGTTCAGCGAGGAGCCGGCCTGCTCGAAGCCCGACCAGAACATGGTCGACGCGATGCAGATGAGCAGGAACGCCCACATGCCGCGCTTCTCCACCGGGCTGAGATTGCCCCGGAAATAGACCCAGGCGAAATACAGCACGAAGATCACGGTGAAGACCACGGCCACCGCCTTGGACGCCGCGATCGGATCGAAGGTGAACAGGCCCGCCAGCATGGAGACCGTCACGATGCCGATCAGGGCGAGCACGCCCCAGATGACCGTCCAGCTCTTGCGCTGGCCGCTTTCGCTCATCGGGTCGGTCGGCTCCGCGCCCGCGCCCTTCAGCTCTCCGCGCGTCTTCCAGAAGACGGCAAGGCCAAGCGCCATGCCGATGGCGGAGGCACCGAACGCCCAGTGGACGCCCTGGTTTTCATACAGCCAGCCACAGATCGTGTAGCCTAGCAGCGAGCCGATATTGATGAACATGTAGTAGAGCGCGTAGCCCGAGTCCCGGCGCGGATCGTCCGAGCGGTAGAGCTGCCCCACGACCGCCGAGATATTGGGCTTCAGCAGTCCCGTTCCCAACACCACGAGCACGAGGCCGAGGAAGAAGGTCTGGTCGCTCGGGATGGCCAGAACGATGTGGCCGCACATGATGACGAGCCCGCCATACCAGATGGCTTTCTGGCTGCCGATCAGACGGTCGGCGATCCAGCCGCCGGGCAGGCCCATGAAGTAGACCGACGCCGTGTAGAGGCCGTAGATGGCCACAGCCGTCGCCGTGCCGATGGCCAGGCCGCCTTCCGCGATGGCCGCCGTCATGAACAGGACCAGCAGGCCCCGCATGCCGTAATAGCTCATCCGTTCCCACATCTCGGTCACGGACACGGGCAGCAGCCCTCTCGGATGGCCGAAGATGGTTCTCTCTCCTGTGCCGCCAATCGGCACGGCGCCGGGCATCACCCCGGCGGTTTCAGCAGTATCGGTCATGGTTCCCCTTACAGTCTTTCCGGCGGCTCTTCGCGCCGTCTCTGCCCACGGCCCTGCCACACGTCCCGGAGGCGCGCAACGGAAGGGGCTGTGTGTGTGATCTAGTCCAGCATGCCGAAGATGGCGCGCGCCCCGTCCGCGTCCCGCGCGATCTGGTCCTTGAGCTGATCGAAGCTGTCGAACTTGCGTTCGTCACGGATGAAGCTGCGGAAGCGCACGGTCAGGCGCTGGCCGTAAATGTCGCGGTCGAAGTCGAAGATGTTCACTTCCAGCCGCGCCGCCTCGCCGTCCACCGTGGGACGCGTGCCCGTATTGGCCACGCCGGGCCGCCAGGCATCCTCGCCCGCAATGCGGGCTTCTACAGCATAGACGCCGAATTTGGGCCGGACGAGATCGCCGAAATCCATGTTGGCGGTGGGGAAGCCGATGGTGCGGCCGCGCTGCTGGCCGCGCTCCACCACGCCGTCCACCATCCAGGGGCGGGACAGCATGTGCTGCGCGTGCACCACATCGCCATTCTCCAGCGCCTTGCGGATCTCGGTCGAGCCGTACTTGCCGT
The DNA here is from genome assembly GCA_964445685.1 of uncultured Algimonas sp. GTDB lineage: Bacteria > Pseudomonadota > Alphaproteobacteria > Caulobacterales > Maricaulaceae > Litorimonas. The sequence goes on along the minus strand of CAYULR010000057.1, from coordinate 2,219 downwards.
ACATCTTGTGCAGCCCGACGGGCGAGACAGCGGTCACGCCAATGCCGCGCTCCGCGCAGAGACGCTTCAGGCTCTCCACGTCACCGCAGCGGTTCTTCCCGAAGCCGTAATCCTCGCCGACCACGACATGCCGGATGCCGAGGCCCTTGTGCAGGACCGTGTCCACGAAGGCGACATCGTCCATGTCGCGCAGGGCCTCGTCGAAGGGCAGCTCGAACAGCAGGTCCACGCCCAGATCGCCTAGGATGCCTTCGCGCAGGCCAGCGCCCATGAGGCGGAAGGGCGGATCGTCCGGGCGGAAGAAGCGGCGCGGGTGCGGACGGAACAGGCCGATGCCGACAGGCGCAACGGCCTCATCCGCAATGGCCCGGACCTGGGCGATGACGGCCTGGTGACCACGGTGGAGACCGTCGAAATTGCCGAGCGCGATGACCGCGCCCCGGGCGTCTTCGGGAAGGTCGTGGTAGGTATTGTATGTGCGCATGCGGGTCCTACCGTATTCCTTCTCTCAATCGCCAGACGATGGCTTGCTTCTCTTTCTTGGCGGGCTCTCGCTGCCGCTCGGCGCGCTGGAGTCGCGCGCTGCGATCGGGAAACCCCGTGCTCGGCTAAAGCCAGCGCGCGCCGCCTTCCGCCCGGGGGGAGCGGGTGTCGCTAGGCTTCGCGTTTTTTTACAAAAACGCCGGCGTCACCGCGGCAGATCTTCTGCCCCCCCGCCTCGCAATGCACCTTCATCTTCACGCGTCCGGTGCGTTCGTTGATCTCGTCCACCACGGCGATCGCCGTGATCTCGTCGCCGATGAGGGCGGGCTTTCGGAAGCGCAGGTTGAGCTCCACGAACACGCCGCCCGGCCCCGGGAGCTGGTTACCCAGCACGGCGGAGATGAAGCTGGCGGACAGCGCACCGTGCGCGATGCGGCCGTCGAAGCCTTGCGCGCGGGCGGCGTCGTCATCCATGTGGATCGGGTTGTGGTCGCCGGTGATGCCGGCGAACGTGTCGATCATTTCGGCGGTGATGGTCGCGGTGGTCTGCGCGCTCATCCCCACGTCGAGGTCTTCGAGGTAGTGCTTAATCGTGTCTGACATGGCGGGAGGCTATAAGCGGCAGGTCCGCGAGGACCAAGCCTCTTCTTACCAGACCCCGCCTTACCAGGCCAATTCCGGCAACTGGTAGCGCGCCGTGATGCCGTGGCGTTCGCAGATCGCCCGGAACTCCTCCACCGTCGCGCCGTAGAGCCCGTCCTGGATGAACAGGCAGTCGATGTTCTCGCGCTGCGCGCCCAGAACGTCCGTGAACAGATTGTCCCCGATCATCAGCACCCGGTCCGGCACGTAGCCCATCGTCTGTTCCAGCCAGGCGCGGCCCAGCTGGTAGATCGGCGCGTGGGGTTTGCCGCCATAGACGGCCGTGCCGCCCATGCGCTCGTAAGCTTGCGCGATCGCGCCTGCGCACATGACCTCGCGACCGCCGACCTTCACCTTCACGTCCGGGTTGGTGCAGACCAGTTCCAGTTCGCGGTCGAGCAGGTCGGTCAGCAGGTCCTCATAATCCTCCAGCTGGTCGCCGTAATCGTAGGGCCGCGTGCAGACGGCGAACGCCGCCTCGTCCAGGTCCGCGAAGTTCATCGGCACCTGGTCGAACAGCCCGAACCCTTCCTCGCCCTCCTCGTCGATCTGCCCGATCAGGAAGGCCGGGCCGGGCGAGCGGCGGGCCAGATCGTTCACGATGGCGTCCCCGCTGGTGACGATGGCGTCGAAAAACCCGTCCGGCATTTCGATCTGCGCGAAGCTTTCCGGCACGGTCGCGCTAGGCCGCGACGTGTTGGACATCAGCACGACGGGCCCGACCTCGTCGCGGAAGCGCTCCAGCGCGCCGCAGGCCGCGAAGTTGGGACGGCGGCCATCATGGACCACGCCCCAGATGTCGCAGAAGATGGCGTCGTATTCGACGGCGATGTCGGCAAGGCCCGAAAGGCGCTGGAAAATCTGGCTCATTGGGGCGCTTTAGCGGGTGGGGCGGTGGTGTCCATGGAGGTCGTCGAAGGTCGTCATCCCGGCCAAGCGGCGCAAGCCGCGCAGAGCCGGGACCCATCGTCATGATTTTCGCGACCGTCCTTGCTGTTGCGTCAGGTCCCGGCTCTGCGCTCGCTGACGCTCGCTTGGCCGGGATGACAGCTGTTCGAGCACACGCCCACGCACCACCGCCCATCGCGTGACGG
>CAYULR010000056.1:8851-11875 GCA_964445685.1 uncultured Algimonas sp. | reverse complement strand
GCAGAAGGCCTCGTCGCCGCTGCCACGGCCGGTAACAAGGGCGTCGTCGTCGAAGTGAACTCCGAGACGGACTTCGTGGCCCGTAACGAGCTGTTCCAGTCGACTGTTGGCAAGATTGCCACGCGCGGCCTGGATGTTGCCGATTCGGCCGCTCTGGCCGATGCCGACTTCGAAGGCGGCAAGTCCGTGAAGGAATACCTGTCCGAGCTGGTCGGTACGATCGGTGAGAACATGACCTTCCGCCGCATGGAGAAGCTGGAAGTCAGCGAAGGCGTCGTGGCGTCCTACATCCACAATGCCGTTGCGACCGACATGGGCAAGATCGGCGTTCTCGTCGCGCTCGAATCGTCCGGTGATGCCGCCAAGCTCGAAGAGCTGGCCAAGAAGATTGCCATGCACGTGGCCGCCACGTCTCCGCTGGCCAATACGGTTGCCGATCTGGACGACGCCATCGTCTCCAAAGAGCGTGAAATGCTGAAAGCCGAAGCGCTCGAGTCCGGCAAGCCGGAGAACATTGTCGACAAAATGGTCGAAGGCCGCATGCAGAAGTTCTTCAAAGAGAGCGTTCTGGCCACGCAGATCTTCGTCATGGACGGTGAGCGTACAGTCGAGAAGGTCCTCGAAGACGAAGGCAAGACCCTCGGTGCCGACATCAAGCTGGCGGGCTTCGTCCGCATGGCAGTCGGCGAAGGCATCGAGAAGAAAGAAGAGAACTTCGCAGAAGAAGTCGCGGCTGCCGTCAAAGGCTAAGCCTCTCTTCATCCGAAACATGAGCCCGCCCCGAGCACTCGGGGCGGGTTTTTTCTTGCCTGAAGATGCGCGACATCCGCGCTTGGATTAGGCGGGGCGCTACGATAGAGCCGCCAGAAGCGGGAGCGGCCCTCCCAAAACAACCGTCCCTTGGGGAGCTCATGTCGGACTACAAGTTCAAGCGTGTCCTGCTGAAGATTTCAGGTGAAGCCCTGATGGGTGACCAGGAATACGGCATCGATACAGAGACGGTGACGCGGATCGCGGGTGAAGTCGCCGCAGCGCATGAAAAGGGCCTTCAAGTCGCCCTGGTCATCGGCGCTGGAAACATCTTCCGGGGTCTGTCGGCGCAAGCCACGGGCATCGAGCGGTCCACGGCCGACTATATGGGCATGTTGGCGACCGTCATGAACGCACTCGCCATGCAGAGCGCGCTGGAGCAGATGGACGTCGCGACCCGGGTCCAGTCCGCCATCCCGATGCAGACGGTCTGCGAAAGCTACATCCGCCGCCGGGCCGTCCGCCATATGGAGAAGGGGCGAGTCGTCATCTTCGCCGCCGGGACGGGCAATCCCTACTTCACGACGGACACGGCAGCGGCTCTCCGGGCGGCGGAAATGGAATGCGACGCGCTCTTGAAGGGCACGCAGGTGGACGGCGTCTACGATTCAGACCCGAAGAAGAACGCTGATGCCGTCCGCTACGATAAACTCAGCTATCACAAAGTGTTGGCAGACGACCTTAAGGTCATGGATGCCTCGGCCATTGCCTTGATGCGGGAGAACGACATCCCCATTATTGTGTTCTCGCTTCACGAAAAAGGCGGATTGGACAATGTGATGGCTGGTCGAGGGACGTCGACCATAATAACATCATAAAGAGGCCTTGCCGCCGCCCGCCTGCCATTGGAAGGAAAGACCATCATGTCATTCAACCTGTCAGACTACCGCAAGAGAATGGACGGCGCGCTGGATTCGCTCCGCAAGGAATTCGCCGGCCTGCGGACCGGACGTGCCAATGCGGCCCTGCTCGACGGCATTGTCGTTTCTGCCTACGGGTCGGAAATGCCGATCAACCAGGTCGGCTCCGTGTCCGTGCCCGAAGCCCGCATGCTGACCGTGTCCGTCTGGGACAAGACGATGGTCGGTCCCGTCGAAAAAGCACTCCGCCAGAGTAGTCTCGGCTTGAACCCGGTCGTGGACGGACAGACACTTCGAATTCCCATGCCGCCTTTGACCGAGGAACGCCGCAAGGAACTGACCAAAGTCGCTGGGACCTACGCCGAAAACGCAAAAGTCGCTGTGCGAAATGTGCGCCGCGACGCTATGAACACGCTCAAGCGTCTCGAGAAAGACGGCGAGATGGGCGAGAACGAGCAGAAAGCTCACGAGAAAGATGTGCAGACTGCAACGGATGATCTGGTGTCCGCCATCGACAATGCGCTGGCTCAGAAATCCGAAGAGATCATGCAGGTCTAACGATCTCCGACGCCGCGTCATATCCGCCGGTCGTTCCGCGCTATGTCGCCATCATCATGGACGGCAATGGCCGTTGGGCGCAGCAACGACGCCGTCCACGCCGTTTCGGTCACAGGGCAGGGGTCGAAACGGTCCGCCGGATTGTCGAGGACGCGTCCGAGATCGGCATAGGCTGCTTGACACTCTACAGCTTCTCGACGGAAAACTGGACGCGTCCCCGGACTGAGATCGCTGCGCTCATGGCGCTCCTGCGGGAATATATCGAGTCTGATCTCGACCGTCTCGACCGCGAAGGCGTGCGAATCCGCATCCTGGGAACGCGGCAAGGTTTGTCCCCGGAAGTCTTGAAGCTGGTGGACGCGGCCGTGGACCGGACCAAGGGCAATACGCGGTTCAACCTCAACATCGCTTTCAACTATGGTGGACGCGACGAAATCCTCAGAGCGGTTCAACGCGCCGTCTCGGAAGGCATATCTCCGGAGAGCCTGACCGAGGAGAGCTTTTCGAGCTTTCTCGACACGGGCGGATTGCCCGATCCGGATCTGGTCATCCGGACGAGCGGGGAGAAACGGATTTCCAACTACTTACTCTGGCAGGCCGCTTACGCGGAGTTCGTCTTCACAGACGTTCTCTGGCCGGACTTCCGGAAAGACGATCTGCTCTCCGCGATCGAAGAGTATGCGGGCCGAAGCCGACGTTACGGGGCCGTGGAGCCTTCTGAAGTCGCATGAGCGGGACCGAGGCGAAATCCCCGCGCTGGAAGAGTCTCGGCCCCCGTTTTTTCACGGCCCTGGCC
>CAYULR010000056.1:5867-8820 GCA_964445685.1 uncultured Algimonas sp. | reverse complement strand
TCTGGTGGTGGGAATAGCGGGGCTGCTGGTCGCTCTGGCTTATGCCGTGCAGGGACTCGTGAGCGCGTCCGTCATCGCCTTCAGCCTGTTCACGCTTGCTCTCGTCGCGGAACGCCTCCGCCGGGGGAAGGCGAACTGGACGGCCTTCGGTATCCCGTATGTCGTTCTGCCAGCCATCCTGCTCGTCATACTGCGCGGCGCTGAAGCCGGGTTCGATACGCGAGGCTTTACGCAACTGGTCTTCGTGATCGTCGTCGTCATCGCCGCGGATGTCGGCGCCTACTTTGGCGGCTCATCCATTGGTGGCCCGAAGCTGGCTCCCAAACTGTCGCCGAACAAGACTTGGTCAGGCGCGCTGACAGGGCTGGTTTTTGCAGTTTTCGTCGGTGTTGTAGCGGGGCTGTTCATTGGATTGCCGCCCATGCTGGCCGCCGGATTGAGCGTTCCCATCGTGGTCCTCTCCGTTCTCGGCGACTTGCTGGAAAGCCTCGTCAAGCGCCGCATAGGCGTGAAGGATACGGGAAGCCTGCTGCCGGGTCATGGCGGGTTGCTGGACCGGTTGGATAGCCTCATGGCTGCGATCGTCGGGGCGGCCTTTCTCTTCATGGCGATTGGCGATAGCTGGCCCATCCTATGACGCGCACACTGACAGTTCTGGGATCCACTGGGTCTATCGGGGTCAACACGCTCGACCTGATCGGTCGTTCAGATGAGGGCGATTGGCAGATCGTTGGCTTGAGTGCCAACAGGAATGTCGAGCTGCTCGCCGAGCAGGCGGTCAAGTTCAGAGCAAAGGCCGTCGCGATAGCAGACGAAACCTGTCTTCCCGCGCTGCAGGACAAGCTTTCCGGCACATCTATCGACATTCTCTCAGGCGCTGACGGCGTTACCGAACTGGCCAGACGCACGGCCGACGTCACCATGGCGGCGATCGTCGGCGCGGCGGGCTTGGCTCCGACACTGGCAGCGGTCGAGCAGGGCAATACGATTGCGCTGGCGAACAAAGAGTGCCTGGTCTGTGCGGGCCAGACCTTCATGGAGGCTGTGGAGCGCCACGGAACAACGCTTCTGCCGGTCGACTCAGAACATAATGCGATCTTCCAAGTGTTGGACCGGAAGCGCCCCGAAGGGGTCCGGCGCCTGATTCTCACCGCGTCGGGTGGACCGTTCCGGGAGACGCCTCTCGAAACGCTCCGGACCGTCACGCGCGAAGATGCGCTCGCTCATCCCGTATGGAGCATGGGTGCGAAAATCTCGATCGACTCCGCGACCATGATGAACAAAGGTCTCGAACTTATTGAAGCGGCATGGCTTTTCCACCGTCCCGCCCGCGAGATCGACATTCTTGTCCACCCGCAATCGATCATTCACTCGCTCGTCGAATATGTCGACGGGTCTGTCCTGGCGCAGCTGGGATCGCCCGACATGCGCACGCCGATCGCCTACGCTCTGGCTTGGCCGGAGCGGATGAACACGCCCGTCGAGTCTCTCGATCTGGCAAAAGTCGCCAGCCTTTCCTTTTTCGAACCGGATACTGAAAAGTTCCCCGCTCTACGCTTGGCCAGAGAGGCTTTGGAAGCAGGCGGGCAAGCGCCCTGCGTCTTGAACGCGGCCAACGAAGTCGCTGTGGAGGCCTTTTTGCAAGGACGGATCGCGTTCCTCGATATCGCCAGGACGTGCGAGCAGGCGCTCGACAGATTGTCCGCGCAGCAGGCCTTCGGAACGGCGCCCGGTGATGTCGACGGCGTCATGCAGGCCGACAGGCAGGCACGCGACACTGCAAATGAGCATATTGTAAACTTGTAAGCGCGCGCTCCAGCGGGCAATCCGCTGCCGGAAGGGCGGAATCGGCCCGTAAACCTCAAGGGCCGCTCATTACCGACCTCCTCTATATCCTGTTTGCGGGCGTTGTTTTCCTGCTTCTGATCTCGTTGCTGATCTTCATCCATGAACTCGGCCACTATAGTGTGGCGCGGGCGTTCGGCATGAAGATCGAGCGTTTCTCCATTGGCTTCGGCAAGCCGATCTGGAAACGCCGCGCCAAGTCGGGAACGGAATGGGCCGTGTCCCGCCTGCCTCTTGGCGGCTACGTCAAGTTCGCAGGCGACAGCGGCGCGGCATCCAATCCCGACGTAGCAGAGCTGGAAAAGATCCAGGCCGAACAAGGGGATGTCGCGGACATCTTCCACTTCCGCCCTGTCTGGCAAAGAGCGCTCGTCGTGCTGGCGGGACCCGTGGCAAACTTCATTTTGGCCGCCATTCTGTTTGCATTGGTCGTGGCGTGGATCGGGACCCGCCATCCGGAAGCCCTTATCGGTGATGTCGAGGCAGGCAGTCCGGCTGCGGAAGCCGGTATTCAGACTGGCGACAGGATCGTGCGAATGGACGGTCGTGACATCGACGATTGGATCGCCATGTCGCAGCACATCCAGCTGCGGGGCGATACGCCCATCGAGACTGTGGTGGAGCGTGGCGGGGACGAAGTCGAAATGACCGTCGTTCCGCGCATGATCGAAGACAAGGATTTTGTCGGTGGGCGCATGACGCGCGGACAGTTCGGTGTCCGCCTTTCCCCAGAGGCCGAGTTCGAGACCCGCCGCTACAATCCGGTATCGGCTCTGGGCTTCGGTGTGGATCAGGTCGGCAATACGCTTTCCGCGACAGGACGTTACATCGGCCGTATCTTTGCGGGCAAGGAAGACGGAAAACAGCTGGGCTCCATCCTCCGTATCGGAGCGATGACGGGCAAGGCGACGGTCGACGTTGCGCGGGCGGAGCGGCCAGTCGGCGAGCGTCTGCAGAACCTTATGCTGGTGCTGTTGAATCTCGGTGCTGGCATTTCGGTCGCATTAGGGTTTGCTAATCTACTGCCGATCCCCATGCTCGACGGTGGACATCTGGTGTTCTACGTCTATGAAGCCGTCGCGGGGAAACCCCTGAGCCAGAAGAAGCA
>CAYULR010000056.1:3545-5857 GCA_964445685.1 uncultured Algimonas sp. | reverse complement strand
GGATGGAACGGCGACGGCCCGTGATGCAGACCCTTCTGGGTCTCGTCCTGGTCGCCAGCCTCCTCGCGCCTGCACTTCCCGCCAGCGCCCGCCAGGTCGACGGTCCGGCTGCCGGACAAGCGCAATACACACCGCCAACGCGCATCCGCAGTGTCCAGGTCGTCGGCAACCAGCGCGTCGAAGCCAACACGGTTGCGTCCTATCTGCTTTTCGCTCCGGGGGATCCTTACTCAGAGCAACGCATCGATATCAGCTTGAAGACGCTGTACGCGACGGGACTGTTCGCCGACGTCGTGATCGACCCGCGTGACGGCAATGTCCTCATCCAGGTGATCGAAAACCCGATCATCAACCGCGTCGTCTTCGAAGGGAACAGCTCCCTGAAGTCCGATAAGATCAATGACGAGATCAGTGCCGAGCCCCGCGCTCTCTTCACCCGCTCACAAGTGCAGGAAGACGTTCAGCGCATCATCGAGCTGTATCGCCAGTCCGGCCGCTTTGGGGCGACTGTGGAGCCGAAAGTCGTCGAGCAACCGCAGAACCGCGTCGACCTTATCTTCGAGATCTCCGAAGGCCCTGTGACGGGCATCAAAAGCATCAACTTCATCGGCAACACCGAGTTCACGGACAGGAAGCTGCGTGGCGAGATCGCAACGACGGAATCCATCTGGTGGAAGTTCTTCAGCTCCAACGACAATTACGATCCAGGCCGTCTGGAGTTCGACCGCGAGCAGTTGCGGACCTTCTACACGGACCGTGGCTTCGCCGATTTCCGGGTCGTCTCCGCCGTGGCGGAACTGACCCCGGACCAGGAAGACTTCTACGTTACCTTTACGGTGGATGAGGGCGACGAGTACCGCTGGGGCGACATCTCGGTCGAAACAGAGCTGGAAGCCCTCAACAAGGACTTTCTGGAGCGCACGATCGCCATCGAGGAAGGCGAGATCTACAACGCCTCCCAAATCGAAACCGCCATTGACGGCTTGAACTTCATTGCCGGGACCTCTGGCTATGCGTTCGTGGATATCCAGCAGAACCTGCGCCTCAACCGCGAAGACAAGACGGTCGATCTTGTCTTCAACGTGGTCGAAGGTCCGCGCGTCTACATCGAGCGCATCGACATTGTCGGCAACACAACGACGCTTGACTACGTCATCCGCCGCGAGCTCGAGCTTGTGGAAGGCGACGCGTTCAACCGTATTCTTCTCGACCGCTCGCGGAACCGTGTCCGCGCACTCCGTTTCTTCGAAGAGGTCGAGATCGAAGAGACACAGGGCTCTTCGCCGGACCGTGCCGTCGTCGAGGTTCGCGTGACCGAGCAACCCACGGGTGAGCTCTCTTTCTCCGCAGGTTTCTCCTCCGCAGATGCCTTCCTGGTCGATCTGTCCATCACGCAGCGTAACTTGCGCGGCCGTGGCCAGCTTCTGCGCTTCGTCATCCGGGCGTCCTCCAACCGTCGCGAAGTCGATCTCCGGTTTACGGAGCCTCGCTTCCTGGGCCGCAACCTTGCGGGCAGTGTCGAGCTTTTCGACGTCGTCATCGACTTCCTCGACGAAGCCGGTTTCCGGTCCACCCGGACGGGTGGCCAGGTTGGCCTGTCTTTCCCGCTGACGCAGAATACGAGCCTTTCAACCCGGTATTCTCTGCGCTCAGAGTCCATTGAGTTCCCGCAAGAAAATGAGTGTGATGCGATCCTGCAAAGCTCTCTGGATAATCAGCTTTCTGCGCAGAATACACAGCTCCTGACCCTCTGCCAGCAGGTTGGTGGTCGTTTGTCGTCCATTCTCGGATATACATTTGGCTGGGACCGCCGAAATGACCCCATTACGCCGACAGGCGGTTTAGATGTTCGCTTCAGTCAGGACGTGGCCGGCATTGGCGGCGACGTGCGCTACCTCCGGACGGACGTCAGCAGCAACTTCTACCGCGGCCTGTTCCCGGGCGTCATCGCCTCCGCCAACATCAAAGGCGGCTATATCCGCGGGTGGTCCGGCGATCCGGTCCAGGTCAATGACCGCTACTTCAAGGGTAACTTCGATTTCCGGGGCTTCGACAATGCGGGTATCGGTCCGCGCGTCATCAACTTCGTGGCCGAAAACGGCTCCACCCTGATCCCGACAGGTGCGGGCGGTGTGGACGGACGGCGCCAGGCGCTGGGCGGCAACCTGTTCGGTCTTGCTGCGGCCGAAGTGAGTTTCCCTGTTGGCTTGCCGCAGCTTCTCGGGTCACTCTTCATCGAAGCCGGCACGGTCGGCCTGCTGGACGAAGATTTCCAGTACAACGTCATAATCGATCCCGGTGCCTCGGGGCTT
>CAYULR010000056.1:2464-3535 GCA_964445685.1 uncultured Algimonas sp. | reverse complement strand
TCTTGCAGGAGCCAGTTGCGAAGGCGTCACCGCGCCGGGGGTTATCTGCCAACGCACGGTCGATGGTCTCGACCCGCGTGTAACGGCCGGAGCCAGCGTCTTCTGGGAGAGCCCTTTTGGTCCGATCCGCTTCGACTTCACGCAGCCGATCGTCAAACAACCATTCGACGACAGACAGTCGTTCCAGTTCACAACCCGCACGAGGTTCTAGAATGTCCACTTTCACTCGCAACTTCACCAAAGCCGTGCTCGGCACGGCCATCGCCGCCGCTGCATCCGTCTCCGCTTTCGCGCAGAGCACGATCCTCGTCGTCGATACGGCCAAGGTCTACAATGACAGTTCGGTCGGCCAGCACATCGAACGTCAGATCGCCAGCATGGCCACGACGACCCAGACTCAGCTTCAGGCCAAGCAGTCTCCGCTGGAGACCCGCGGCAAATCGCTGATGACGCAGATGGACGGCAAGACGCGCGAGCAGATCGCATCCGACACGGCTCTGGTTTCCCAGATCCAGAAGCAGCAGAAAGACGAGATGCAGCTTCAGCAGGAAGCCGCCATCGCCCAGCGTGAAATCCAGGTCGCGAAGCTGAAAGCCGTTCAACTGGTCGATGCCAAAGTGTCTTCCATCATCAAGAAGATCGTCGAAGAGCGGAACGCTGATGTGGTACTGGACCGCGCCAACGTCATCTACGGTGTCCCGGCCGACATCACGGCGACGGTCGTCTCGCGTCTCAACTCCGAGATGACAACGGTTCCCGTCGTTCGCGAAAAGCTGCCGACGCAAGCCCAGTAACCGGTTCTTCGGTTACGCCGTGACATGCGACGTGTTTTGAGAGCGCTATCCAAGCTTTCTAAGCGCGTCGCATGATCGACACGCGTTTCTACACTCTGCGAGACGACACGCTGACGCTGTCGGATCTCTGCACGATGATCGGTCTGGACGCCCCTGAGGGGACGTTTGGCGAAACACCGGTCCAAAGTCCCGCCGATCTGGCAAGCAGTGCTCCGGGCACGCTGTCTTTCCTGGCAAGCAAGCGCCATGTCGGCGCGCTCGAGACCGCCCAGGCTTC
>CAYULR010000056.1:0-2454 GCA_964445685.1 uncultured Algimonas sp. | reverse complement strand
CGACCGAGAAGCTTGCTGACCTGGTTGCCGCCCGCAACATTATCCCGGTCGTCACCCCCACCCCCAAATACCATCTCGCCATGGCGACATCGATCCTTGTGAGCGAGACGGAGACGTCCGCCACGGTCGCCGATGATGCCCGCATTCACCCTTCCGTCCACATTGGACCGGGAGTCGTGATCGGCGCGGGGTGCGAAATCGGCCCGAACAGTGTCATCACGAACACTGTCATGGGAAAGAATGTCAAGATCGGTGCGTGCACCGTTATCGGCGGCGACGGATTCGGCGTGGCAGCAGGTTCTGCCGGAGACGTCCTTCCGGTTCCCCACATCGGCCGCGTCTTGATCGGCGACCGGGTCAGCATCGGATCCAACAGTTGCGTGGATAGAGGCCAGTTGGGCGACACACATATCGGCGATGACTGCCAGATCGATAATTTGGTCCAGATCGGTCACAACTGCGAATTGGGACGGGGATGCTTGCTGGCTGGCCGTGTCGGTCTGTCCGGGTCCTGTAAGCTGGGCGAGGGCGTCATGATGGGCGGCAGCGCCGGGCTGGCGGATCACGTCACGGTTGGAGCCGGAGCAAGATTGGCCGCTTTTGCCGGGGTTATGCACGATGTTCCCGCCGGAGAGACTTGGTCCGGCATCCCTGCAATGCCTATCCGCCAGCACATGAAGATCGTTGCCCACACAAAGCGAGCCGTCACCCGGTGAGCCTGTCCTACCCGATAGAGCGCGAAGGCGTCTCCAGGCTTCTTCCGCACGGCCCGCCCGCCTTGCTGGTCGACCGCGTCGTGTCATTCGACGGACAGGCCGTCCACGCCCAGGTTCACGTATCGCCGGACTGGGATGTCTTCCGCGGGCATTTCCCGGATAGGCCGATCCTGCCAGGCGTGCTCATGGTCGAGATGGTCGCGCAGACAGGAGCGCTGATCGGCGTGTTGGGAGACCTGGTCTCAGGCGACTCGTTCCTGGCGTTTACCGGCATAGACAAGGCCCGCTTCCGTCGGCCCGTCGTCCCAGGGGAAACGCTGGACCTCCACGCGGAACTGCTTGATGTCAGGCGCAACATTTACCGGTTCAAAGGCCGGGCGGAATGCAATGGCAGGAAAGCTCTCACCGTAGAATTCCTTGCCAGTCCTCTATCCTATGACGGGTAAGGACGTGACCACCATACATTCAACCGCCATCGTCGACCCTGACGCGAAACTGGGCCAAGGCGTGGAGATCGGGCCGTTCTGCGTGGTTGGACCCGAAGTCGTGCTCGGCGACCGCACAAAGCTCGTCAGCCACGTGACCTTGTCCGGACGGACGCGTATCGGCGATGACGGCTTGCTCTACCCCCAAGTCTCGATGGGCTTCCCGCCACAGGACTTCAAACACCGGGGCGAGGGCGATGTCGGCATCGAAATCGGCGACCGGTGCATCTTCCGGGAAATGGTGAACATCCACCCGGGAACGGATGTTGGAAAACCGATTACGCGCATCGGCCATGATGGCTACTTCATGGTCGGTTCGCACGTGGCGCATGAATGCCAGGTCGGCAACAATGTCACTCTTTCCAACTACGCGCAGCTGGGTGGGAACGTCTCTATTGGGGACTTCGTGACTCTTGGCGGTGTCGCAGCCGTGCACCAGCATACCCGCGTCGGTAGCTACGCTTTTGTTGCCAGCATGGCGCTCGTGACGAACGACGTGATTCCTTACGGGTTGGTCATGGGCAATGCCGCTCATCTGAACGGACTCAACGTAATCGGCTTGAAACGCCGCGGTTTCAGCCGGACGGAGATACACAGGTTGCGCGCCGCCTACCGGCAGCTTTTCGCCTATGAGGGAACGCTGGCGGAGCGCGTCGCGGATGCCGAACGTCTCTACTCGGAAGAGCCTCTGGTCATGGAGATCATCTCCTTCATCAAGACGCAGAGCAATGGGCGGAACCTGACGGTTCCGGACATGCGCCGATGAGCGCCCGGCATATCGGGCTGATCGCAGGAGGGGGGCGACTTCCCTATCACGTTGCCCACGCGGTGCGCCAATCCGGTGAGGCGCTGACGGTCATTCAGATTGACGGCGAGGCGAGTCAGGCCGGTTTCGACGGAGCGGTCAGCCTTCCCCTGGCAAAGTTCGGGAAAATCCTGTCCACGCTGAAGAAGGCCGGCGTGACGCATGTCTGTGCCGCCGGGAATGTCGCCCGACCCGACTTCTCCTCCTTCAAGCCTGATTTGCGCGCGGCGCGTTACCTTCCGGGGACGATTGCAGCTGCACGACGCGGCGATGACGCGTTGATGCGGCATGTGCTTGGTATCTTCGAAGAGAATGGCTTTGCCATCGTCTCGGCCCAATCGTTGTGCGAGCCCTTGCTGTTGCCCGACGGGCCTCTGGGTCGGCATAGCCTGACCTCCTTGCACCGTGCGGACGCAGAGCGCGCTATGGATGTCGCCCGCATAATGGG
>CAYULR010000055.1:0-11886 GCA_964445685.1 uncultured Algimonas sp. | reverse complement strand
GACTGGTACGGCGTGGGCGATACAGGGGCGATCGCGGGCGAAGGCCCGGACCAGGACGGCCTCTACGTCATGGAGGACGCGCACTATCTCGAAGTCTGCGACATCGACACGGGCGCGCCCGTGCCGGAGGGGCAAAGCGGCGACATGGTCGTGACTTGCCTGTTCAAAGACGACGTCTACCCGATCATCCGATTCAACACGCATGACGTCACGGCTGTAAGGCCGGGCAAGAGCTCGCTCGACTTCAACTTCACCCGGATCGAGGGCTTCCTGGGGCGTTCGGACAATATGGTGAAGCTGCGCGGCATCAACATCTTCCCGCAAGCGCTGGGGCCCCTCATGGAGGAGATCGACGCGTTCGGCGGCGAGTTCTACTGCCGTGCGGAGCGTGATGCGGCCGGGCGGGACGAAATGACGGTGGTGGCGGAAACCAAGGTCGCGGGCACGCCGGACCTGGAAGCGCAGTTCGAGGCGCTGCTGAAAAGCAAGCTGGGGCTGGGCATGGGCGTGAAGCTGGTGCCGATGGGCACAACCGGAGACGTAACGCAGGTGGATGTGCGGCAGAAGCCGATCCGGCTGGTGGATACGCGGTTCGACTGAAAGGGCGCGCGTTGCGCGACTGACTATGCGTCACCCCTCCGCCTCACTCCGTTCGGCACCTCCCCTTTCCGGGGAGGAAAGCGCCTTTCCTTCCCTGACAGGGAAGGTGGCAGCGCGCAGCGCTGACGGAAGGGTGACAATGCAAAACGCCCGGCGTAGCCGGTCCTCATGACCCGCACCGCCCAATCCCGCCTCGAAGCCTGCTACGAAGCCATGAAGGCCGAGAACGCCCGCATCAACGCGGTCATCGACGCGTTCAACGATCTCGCCATTCCCGAAATGGCCGACAGCGACATGCGCGCGGAAGACGGCCAGACCCTCTCGGCCATCGACGGCTTGCCGATCGGCGTGAAGGCCAACATCGCGGTCGCGGGCAAGTACTGGCACGCGGGCATCAAGGCGTATGCGTCGCGCAAGGCGGATGACGATGCGCTCGTGGTCGAGCGGCTCAAGGCAGCGGGCGCGCTGCTCGTTGGAACGCTGAACATGGAAGAGGGCGCTTTGGGCGCGCAGACCGACAATCCCTGGTTCGGCCAGACGATCAACCCGCTGAAAGACGGCTACACGCCGGGCGGCTCCTCCGGGGGCAGCTCCGCCGCCGTCGCGGCTGGCTTCGTCGAAGCCGCGCTCGGCACGGACACGATGGGCAGCGTGCGAATCCCGTCCGCCTATTGCGGGCTGTGGGGGTTCAAGCCGAGCCACTCGGAAGAAATGCTGCGGGGCGTGGTCCCGTTATCGACGACACTCGACACGGTCGGTGTTCATGCAGCCTCTCTGGGGGCCTGCGTGGATGTGATGCAGATCATCATGGACCGCGACCTGTCGGGCGGCACGGCCGGAGATGTCGTCGCGCTGGACTGGGGCGATGCGGTCGAGGTGGAACCGTTCATCGCGGAAGAGTTCGCCAAGGTCGCGGACGGTCTGCCGACCACGGGGCTGGGCGGCTACGGCTACGGCAAATCCCGCCGCGCCGGGCTGATCCTCTCGGAGGTCGAAGGCTACGCCGCGCATGAAAAGCGGTTGAAGAACAAGCCGGACGGGTTTTCGGACTTCTTCCGGGGGATGCTGGAATATGGCCGCGACCTGCCGAAGGCGAAGGTCGACGCCGCCTACGCCCATATCGACGCGCTGCGCGCCCAGACCGACCCGGACTTCATCCTCATGCCCACCGCGCCGCAGACGGCGTTCAAGTTCGGCGATCCCGTGCCCGCGAACCAGGCCGACTTCACCGCCTACGCCAACCTCGCCGACCGTCCCGCCATCGCATTCCCGCTGGGCAAGGATCGGCGCGGCCTGCCCGCCAGCGCACAGATCGTGGGGCCGAGAGGGCGGGAGGCGGACCTGGTCGCGACCGTGCGGGCCTTCCTAGGCGACCGTTAGGCGGCGTCCCAGCCAAACCATGCAGGGCAGGGTGAAGATCAGTCCGAGAAGCGTGGAGTTCGCGGCGACACTGAACGTCTCCTCGACCCATGGCGTGCCCAGCGTCACCACCAGGTAGATGCCCGACATCAGGCCAAAGCCCGCAAACATGTGCAGCATGGCGCGCCGCACGTCCCGGAACAGGGCCGCCGCCGCCAAGTAGAGACCGACCAGTATGTCCGGCAGGAAGAACATGTTCTGCGCGTTTCCGCCGCTCCACTGCATGATCTGCCAGGCGATCGTGCCGAGACCGACAAGGATGGCGATGATGCGGACGGTTTTCATGGGTTGCTCCATTTTACAACGATAGTCGCAGTAAATCGCCAGGGTCGGCGGTCTGAAAGCAAAATTTCCGTATGACAGTCATACCGCGCCCAAACGGCACACTCAGAATTCCGGCTTGCGCTTCTCCAGGAAGGCCCGGAAGCCTTCGCCGAAGTCCTGGCTGCTGAAGCCTGCGAGGAACTGCGCGCGTGTCTCGTCCGTGTCGCTGCGCTGACCGCCTTGGTAGGCGGCGATCATGCTTTTGGTCACGCGCAGGCTTTCGGGTGACAGGCGCAGCAGGCCGTTGGCGTAGTCCATCACGGCATCTTCCAACTCGTCCACCGCGTGGACTGTGTGAACAAGGCCCATCTTGCGGGCGGGCTTCGCCGTGATGATGCGTGCCGAGAGCAGGATGTCCTTGGCGTTGGCGACGCCGACCGCGTCGATCAGGCGGGCAATGTCGGCGAAGGGATAGACGAGGCCGAGCTTGGCCGGGGTGATGGCGAACTTGGCGGTGCTGTCCGCCATGCGGATGTCGCAGCACAGCGCTAGACCCGCCCCGCCGCCGACGCACGCCCCGCGCACCGACGCGATGGTCGGGCAGGGGACCGCCGCCAGCGCGTCGAAGGCGGTCTGGATGTCCGCGCTGATCTTGGCTGCGGATTCGGGTGTGGAGTAGAGCGTCTCGAACTCGCTGATGTCGGCCCCGGCCGCGAAATGCTCTCCGTCGCCCTGGACGATCAACACGCGCGGAGCCTGTTTTTCGAGATCGCCAAGAAGGCCGGGCAGGGCCTCCCATATGGCCGCCGTGACGGCGTTGCGGCGCGCGGGTTGCGACAGGATGAGGCGGGCGATCCCGTCCTCGCCGAGGGTGAGTTTGAGGTTATCCATCTTCGGAAAAGTCCTTGATCGTGAGCGGGCAGACCGTGTTGGCGATGTAGGCCTTCTGCCGGAAAAAGCGCCGGAAGCCGTCTGCGCCCATGCGCGATCCGCCTAGGCCGGACGCCTTGAAGCTCTGTTTCGGGGCTTCGAAATACTGCCCCGTCAGCGCCCCGTCCATGAGGCTGATCGCGCCCGCGTCGATGTGCTGAGCGACCTCGCGCGCCTCTTCGACGGACCCTGCGAAGACCGCTCCTGACAAGCCGAATTCGGTGTCGTTGGCAAGGGCGATGGCCTCTTCGATCGTCTCAAAGGCCATCACAGGAATGACGGGCCCGAACGTCTCTTCGCGCATGATGTCCATCTCGTGCGTGACGTCCCTGAGCACGGTCGGGCGCAGCCAGTGGCCGCCGCCGTGACGCTCGATCTCGCCGCCGCACATCACGGTCGCGCCCTTGGCCACGGCGTCCGCAATCTGGGCGGAAACGATGTCCGCCTGCCGTGAAAAGATGAAAGGTCCTATATCACCTAAACTTATATCAGGAAAATTCAGTCTTATATCATTAGCTTTTTCAGTGAGTTCCGTCACAAAGCTCTCGTAATAAGATCGCGGGACATAGACCCGTTCGATACTCTGGCAGGCCTGCCCCGTTGCGAGCACAGACGCGCGCAAGGCGAGCGTCGTGGCCCTGTCCATGGCCGCCGAGGCGGTCACGATCATCGGGTCCTTGCCGCCAAGTTCGAGGTTCGCCGGGATGAGGTTTTCGGCAGCCGCGACCGCGACCTTGCGGCCCGTCGGGACGCTGCCCGTGAAGCAGACGCAGTCCACATTCGGCATGATCGCCGCGCCCGTCGCGCCGTCGCCCTGGACGAAAGCGATGATGTCCGACAGGCCCGCTTCCGCAATGACGGGCGCGAGCGCGTCGGCGAAACGCGGCGTTACTTCGGACGGTTTAATCAACACGCAAGCGCCCGCCATCAGCGCCTGGACCGCGTCGATGAAGGAGAGGGTGATCGGGAAGTTCCACGGGCTGATCACGCCGACGAGCTGATACGGCACGTAGTCGGTCTGGTGCTTGAAGTTCGGCTTGGCCCGACCGGGAATCCATTCCGGCTCCGGTAGCAGCGTCGGGGCGAGCATGGCCCAGCCGCGCAGCATGCCGACCACCCCGTCCACTTCGGACGCGGCCAGCCTGCGCCGTCCCGTGTCGATCTCCAGCGCGCCCGCCACCGCGTCCCGGTGCGAGCTCAGCGCGTCGGCCAATCCGTTCAGTGCCGCCGCCCGGCCTGCCATGCCGCGTGCGCGCCAGTCGGGTTGCGCGGCGCGGAGGCGGGCGGCCTCGGCTGCGACACGGTCCGGGCTCGCCGCCTCGATCTCATAGTCCGCTTCGCCCGTCCGCGGATTGGAGACGGGGAGGATTCGTTTGGCGTCGGTCATGCGCTCGTCCTATGTCGGAGTTGCCCGCGTCCTATGACGCATCGCAAAAACCGCCAACCCCGCCCCGATAGGAGCGCCCGCATGGATCTCTACAAAGCCCTCGCCCTGCAAACCGAATGTGCCGCCGTGAACCGCGCGGGCGGTCGCGCCGAAGCGGTGGAGATCATGCAGGGCAGCCTGCTGCGCATGTTCGGCCAGATCATGAGCGCGCGCGCTTTCCACGGCGACAGCCTGAAACTGGTCTGCCTGCCCGAATATTTCCTGACAGGTTTCCCGATGGGCGAGAGCGCGGCGGAGTGGCGGGAGAAGGCCTGCGTCGAGATGGACGGCGTCATCTACGAGCGTATCGCGGACATGGCGCAGAAGTCCGGCACATACATTTGCGGCAATCTGTACGAAACCGACCCCAACTTCCCGGAACTCTACTTCCAGGCCAGCACCATCACCGCGCCGTCCGGCGAGATCGTGCTGCGCTATCGCCGCCTGATCAGCATGTACGCCCCATCGCCCTACGACGTGATGGAGAAATACCTCGAGCACTATCCCATCGAGACCTGGTTCCCGGTCGCCGACACGCCGCTGGGCCGTCTCGCGGCGCTGGCGAGCGAGGAAATCCGCTATCCGGAAATCTCGCGCATCCTCGCCATGAACGGCGCGGAAGTCATCCTGCACCCGACGAGCGAGGCGTCGTCGACGCTGATGACCTACAAGAACGTCGCCAAGCTGGCCCGCGCGCAGGAGAACCAGTGCTACGTCGTGTCCGCCAACAGCGCGGCGATCACGGGCACGGCGCTGACGCCCGAAAGCACGGACGGCCGCAGCCAGATCGTGGATGATCGGGGCATCATCCTGGCCGAAGTCCCGACAGGCGAGACCATCACCGCCTGTGCCGACATCGATATCCGCGCCTTGCGGGATAGGCGGAAACGGGTTGGCATGGACAACATGCTCGCGAGACAGCCCATGGCGCTCTACGCGCAGATGTTCGGCGCGGTTGAGGCGCACGGCGCGGGATCGCTGGGGGATGGGGGCGAGGCTCCGGCGAAGGATTTCTACAAGCGGCGGCAGGAAGCGGTGATCGAGCGGCTGGTGGGGCTTGGGGTGGTTTAGGGGGGGGGCTTGCTGTTCTCCTCGTCCGCTCATTCCCGCCTTCGCGGGGATGAGCGAATGGGAAGGACGAAGCCGTTGTCCCCGGCATTGACTGCCGGGGCCTCCCTCGGGCTTGGTCCCACGGTGGGCTAGACCTGTCGTGGCTCAGGACAAGCACGAGGCCCCGGCAACAAGTGCCGGGGACAGAGGCTGTGGGAGATACGTCCGCGCTTATCGCGGTTGGGTTCTTGAGGTCTTTCAGTGGCTTACCACTAACTTGAACAATCGTATCCGTCCCGCGCCATTTGCCCCTACAAAGACCAAGTTCCCGGCTGCTCTTCATAAGCCGACCGAACACCTTCCGTGAGGGACTGGCTAACGCGTGCCACTCCCTCCAACCCATCGTTCACTCCAACCGAACCTGTAAGTTCAACCGGAGTGGCACACAAAAAGCGTTCCTCCCTCGCGGAAGGCTCTTTTTTTAGGCTTGCCCCGGATCAGCACTGGGGTCGCACGTCTCCCCCTGCCTGAACGGCCCTCAGACCTACGTGTATTTCTCCATATTCGCCCGGATTTCGTCCTGGTCCCAGATCACGCCGCCCATCCAGGCGCCGCAGGCCGGGGCGAAGTGGACGGCCGTCACGCTCTCATACATGCCCGACGCGATGTACGGATCGCCCTGCATCTTCGCGACGGCGTCTTCGGCGCTGTCTGCGGAGATGAGGAAGACGGAGCCGATGATCGGGCCTTCTGCCGTCTCGCGGATGGGTCCCGCCACGCGGTAATCGGTATTGTTCGCTTCGATATGGTCCAGATGCCCGAACAGGTGTTCGTTGCGCAGCGGCGGCGTGTCCGGCCCGTCCATGCAGGTGACCAGCCAAGTGTGCTGGTCGAGGCGGGGGACGCGTTTGGCTTTTTCGGTCATCTGGGCGCTGTCCCCGGCATTTATGGCCGGGGCCTCCATAAGATTGGGACAAGGCCTCAGGAGGCCCCGGCAATAAATGCCGGGGACAACGGCTTTGTCACCTGACTTTCGTCAAACCGCGCCCTAGCGTCCCGCTTAGGGAGGAACGCTCATGACGGGGAATTCGGTCATCATCGCGACGCTGGGCGCCTACAAGGTGCTCTTGCTGGGCATCGGCCTCTGGGCGAGCCGCCGCGTGGACAGCGAGGGGGACTTCTTCCTCGCCGGGCAGACGTTGGGGCCGTGGACGGCGGGGCTGTCCTATGCCGCGTCGACCTCATCCGCCTGGGTGTTGCTGGGCTTCACGGGCATGGTGTTCACGCAAGGCCTCGTCGCGCTCTGGCTCGTGCCGGGCATCTTCGGTGGATACCTGCTGACGTGGCTCGTCATGGGGCCGAAGCTGAACGACGAAACGCGCGAGCGCGGGCACATCACCATCGTCGATTTCATCGTGGCCGACGCAGGAAAGTGGTCGCGCGCCATCGGGCTTGTCGCCGCGGCGCTCATCCTCTTCTGCTTCGTCTTCTACATCTCCAGCCAGTTTCAGGCGGCGGGCAACGCGCTGACCGAAGTGTTCGGGATGAGCGCGACGGAAGCGATTCTGCTCGGCGCAGTCATCATCCTCGTCTACTGCCTGCTGGGCGGGTTCCTGGCCGCGTCCATCACCGATGCGCTCCAAGCAGGCGTCATGGTCGTGGCGTGCCTGATCGTGCCCATTGCCGCCGTCAGCGCGGCAGGCGGGCTCAATGCGGTCGTGGACGCGCTGCACGCCAACGTGCCGCAAAGCTATTTCAGCGGAACGGGCGGCGCGGCGGGCCTGGCGGGCCTGGGCCTCGCGCTCGGTCTGCTGGGCACGGGTCTCGGCGCGCTGGGCCAGCCGCAACTGCTCAACCGGATCATGGCAGTGCGGTCCCAGAAAGAGCGCCTACGCGGCGCGGCGATCACCGTGGGCTGGGGCGTTCTGATCTATAGCGGCCTCGTTGTGCTGGCCTTATCGGGCCGCGCGATGGAGCTTGATACGGGCGGGGAGAGCCTCTTCTTCGCCGCCGCGCAAGCCTACCTTCCGGCCGCCATTGCGGGCATCGTCATCGCGGCCGTGCTCTCCGCCGTCATGTCCACGGTCGACTCGCTGCTGCTCGCAGCCGCGTCTGCCGTGTCCCACGATAGCGGGCTGCGCTGGTCCACGCCGAAGCGCGCTCTGCTCATGGGCCGCCTCGCCATGGTCGCGGTCGCGGCGTTCGCCGTGGCGCTGACGCTGTTCGCGCCCAAGGACATCTTCACCCGCGTTCTGTTCAGCTGGGTCGCGCTGGGCGCGGCCTTCGGCCCCGCCATCATGACGCGCTGTCTCGGATGGCGGGTGAGGGGTGGCTACGTGCTGTTCGCCGTCATTGCGGGCTTCGTCATTGCGGTCGGCGCCTACAGCATTCCCGGTCCCGGCTTCGACGTGGTCGAAAAATGGGCCAGCTGGGCCGTGGGGCTCACCATACTCTTCCTCGGAAAGGACCGCGCATGACGGAACAGGACATCGGCAGCTACGTCAAACGCACCACGCTGATGGTGCGCGACATGGAGCGCGCGCTGACTTTCTACCGCGACGTGCTGGGCGCGGAGATCTGGTTCGACACGCCGTTCACCCTGTCCGGCGAAGGGTTTCCCATCGGCAAGAAGGGCGATAAATTGCGCCTGTGCATCGTGCGCTTCAACGACCCGGAAATCGGCATGATCGGCCTGATCGAGTTCGAAGAACCGCCGGAGCCCGCGCCGCCCGTCACCTACTCGCTCGGCTGGGGGCAGCCCATCTTCGTCGTCGTCGCCGACGATGCGCGCGGCATCCACGCCCGCGCCGAGGAACACGGCTTCAAGCTGCGCAACCCGGAGCCGCACGAGTGGAGCACCACCGGGGCAAAGGGCGAGACGAAGCATTTCGTCTCCACCAATCTCTGGGACCCGGACGGGCACTTCTTCGAATGCAACCAAGTGACGCACATTGACCCGGCCTAGTGTACGGAAAGCCTGGGGGGTCGCGGCCCGTCCCGAGGGCAAGCCGAAGCCGACCGACTTCGTTCTGAAGGAAGAACCTATCCCGGCGGTGGGCGAGGGCGAGGTCCTGCTGGAAACGCTCTATCTCGGCATCGCGCCGGTTATGCGCATGTACATGATGGACGCCGCCAAGGCGGGCATCGTCACGGGCGAAGCGCCGCTGGAGATCGGCGACACGATCCACGGCCGCGGTGTGGCGCGGGTGGTCGAGAGCCGCCATCCCGACTACGCCGTCGGCGACGTGGTGCAGGGACAGCTCGGCTGGCAGACGCACAAGGTCTCCAAGATGACGGCGGGCGAACGGTTCCTGCGCGTGACCGAACACGACCTGTCCTACGCACTCGCCGTGCGCATCCTATCCATGACCGGGCTGACGGCCTACACGGCCTGGCGTTACCGCTGCGAGCCCAAGGCGGGCGAGACGGTGCTGGTGACGGGCGCGGCGGGCGGTGTCGGCCACATGGTCGTGCAGCTCGCCAAGGCGGACGGCCTGCGCGTTATCGGCATGGCGGGCGGGCCGGAGAAATGCAGCGTCGTGCGCAAGCTCGGCGCGGATGCGGTGATCGACTATAAGAGCGAGGACGTGCCCGCGCGGCTGGACGACCTCGCTCCTGAAGGGCTGGACATCTATTTCGACAATGTCGGCGGGGAGATCCTGATGGCCGCGCTGGACCGGCTGGCGATGGGCGCGCGCGTCCTGCTTTGCGGCTCGATCAGCGAATATGGCCGCAAAGAGAAATTCGGCCTGACCAACTATACGCGCCTGCGCCGGGCGGAAGCCGACATGCGCGGCTACTTCGTCTACAACTATCTCGACCGGTTCGAGGAGATGGTGGAGGCGCTCTCCGGCATGATCCGGGACGGCACGATGACGCCGCTGGTGGACGAGTTGGACGGGTTCGAACGGATGCCGGAAGCGCTGATCGGGGTGTATGACGGGACGAATGTGGGAACGCGCTGTGTTCGGGTGGCGGGGTGACCAAATCCCGCCTCACTCGCGCAGCTGTCCCCGGCATTTACTGCCGGGGCCTCCATCGGGATTGGTATTACGTTGACTGGACCTGTCGTTGCGAGGGCAAGCTGGAGGCCCCGGCAATAAATGCCGGGGACAGGACAAGAGTGTGACGGCGAACTGGGCTTATATTCTGACGAACCGCGAGCGCGGGAGTTTCTATCATGGCTCGACGCATCAGCCTGCGTTGAGGCTGGAAGAGCACAGATCGGGTCGTGGCTCGAAACACGTCTGGAAGTATAATTTGCTCGAGCTGGTCTGGTTTCAGATTTGTGATGACAAGGAGGAAGCGCTCCTCCTTGAGCATCGGATGAAGCGAAAGAACCGTGCTCGTAAGGTTAGGATTATCGAGGCGTTAAATCCGGACTGGCGGGACCTGACGGCTGAGCTGCTAGAGGAGGCGAGGCGGGAATGGCTTTGAAGAATTGGCAAGACGCGAGAGGCCCCGGCAATAAATGCCGGGGACAGTTCCTTGGATAAACCACCCCTCCGCTTCCAGCGCGCCAACCACGTCGTCGCCGACCTCGACCGCGCGCTTTCCTTCTACCGCGATGTCCTCGGCTTCACGGTCACCTTCACCAAAGACAGCGCGCCGGACAGTTATTCCTACGACGTGTTCGACCTCCCGCGTGAACCCATGCGCTTCTGCGTGCTGAGCGCGGGGGAGCAGGCGAACGTCATGGCGCTGACGGAAAGCCCCGGCCTTGCGCCTGCGACAGGACCTCGGCGGAGCGCCATCATCCTGGAAACGCCGGACATCGACCGCATCGTGGCGGACGCGAAAGCGCTCGGCCTGACGGTCTATCCGGAAGACCATCTCGTCACCAAGGACGGGCGGGAAGGGCGCGAGGTCGGGATCGTCGACTTCGACGGCAATCTCGTCGTCATCTACCTCATCACCAAGGCGGCCTCATGAACGACCCTGTGACCCCCGCGCTGTCCAGCGCCTATCCGAGCCCGCGCTATGCGTGGACGCTCGTGGGTTTCCTCACGCTGGCCTATGTGTCCAGCTTTCTCGACCGCTGGATTCTCGGCCTGCTGGTCGATCCCATCAAGGAGAGCACGGGCGCGTCGGACACGCAGATGGGTTTCCTGTCCTCGGCCTTCACCTGGATCTACGCGCTGTTCGCGCTGCCCCTGGGCTTCCTGGTGGACCGGGCGAACCGCACGCGGCTGGTCGCGATCGGCATCGCCGTCTGGTCGGCGGCGACCATCTGGACGGGTACTGCGAAGAGCTTCGTCAGCCTGTTCGCGGCGCGCGCCAGCGTGGGCGTGGGCGAGGCGGTGCTGAGCCCGGCTGCCTTTTCCATGATCGGCGACAGCTTTCCGCGCGAACGGCGCGGCCTGCCCATTGCGATCTATTCGATGGCGCTGGTCATCGGCGCGTCGATCGCCAACCTCATGGCGGCGGGCATCCTGGCGTGGGCCGAGTCGATCAGCCCGGTCAGCCTTCCTATTGTGGGCGCGGTCGAGGACTGGCAGCTGATCTTCATCATCGTCGGCCTGCCGGGCTTTCTGCTGGCGGCCATCTTCCTGTTCTTCCGCGAACCTGCGCGCATCGAGAGCAGCCCGCGCGAGGGCGCGTCGCTGGGCGATGCGTTCACCTGGATCCAGGGCAACGCGGCTGCCTTCTTCACCTTCGTTCCGATCTTCATGTGCATGGTCGCCGTGGCCTACGGGCAGTTCTTCAACGCCGCCATGTTTGGCCGGACCTTCGGGTGGGACCCGAAACTCTACGCCACGGTGAACGGCCTCTCCATCCTCGCCATCAGTCCGGCGACCTACATCTTCGCGGGGCGGTTCTCTGACAAGCGCGTGGCGGCGGGCGATGCGGTCATGCCGTTGAAGCTGGCCATCCTCGGCCTGTTCATCATGATCCCCACGGCGGTCGTTGCGCCGCTCCTGCCGGCGGGCTGGATGGCGTTCGGGATGTTCTGTTTCACGACCGTGGGCATCGGCCTTGTCAGCGCGACGGGCGTAAATGCGTTGCTCGTGATCGTGCCGGGTGACGTGCGCGGCGTGGTCGTGGCGGTGTACTACTTCTTCATCAGCTTCATCGGCGGCGCGTTGAGCCCGCCCTTCATCGGCTGGTTAAATGATGCGTTTTTCGCAGGTGAGGGTTTACGCAATGCCATGATGATTTATCCACTGGTGTTCGGCGTGCCAGTGATGGTGCTGAGC
>CAYULR010000054.1:0-12241 GCA_964445685.1 uncultured Algimonas sp. | reverse complement strand
ATTCCGAGCTGGGCCGCATCCGGCAGCACAAGGAACGCAACAAGCCGGACATGAAGGTCGCCGTCGCGGGCTGCGTGGCGCAGGCGGAAGGCGCGGAAATCAAGAAACGCGCCCCTGTCGTGGACATGGTCCTCGGGCCGCAGACCTACCACAAGCTGCCCGAAATGATCGCGCGCGTGAGCCGCGAAGCGGGCGAAGTGCTGGAAACCGAGTTCGACACCATCGAGAAGTTCGATGCCCTGCCCGCAGGCCGCCAGGCCAAGGGCTACAGCGCGTTCCTGACCGTACAGGAAGGCTGCGACAAGTTCTGCACCTTCTGCGTGGTGCCCTACACGCGCGGTGCCGAAGTCAGCCGCCCGGTCGCGCAGATCGTGGCCGAAGCGCGCTCCCTCGCCCAGCAGGGCGTGCGCGAGATCACGCTGATCGGCCAGAACGTCGATGCCTACCGGGAGACCGGACCGGACGGGAACGAGTGGGGTCTCGGCGAGCTGATCCGTCATGTCGCCAAGATCGGCGGCATCGACCGGCTGCGCTTCACGACAAGCCACCCGCGCGACATGGACGACGCGCTGATCGAGACGCTGGCGAGCGAGCCCAAGCTCATGCCCTACCTCCACCTGCCCATCCAGGCGGGCAGCGACCGGGTGCTGGACGCGATGAACCGGGGCCACACCTACGAACACTACCGCGACCTGATCGCGAAGATCCGCGCCGCGCGGCCCGACATCGCGCTGAGCGGTGATTTCATTGTCGGCTTCCCGGGCGAAACGAACGAGGATTTCGAAGCCACAATGCAATGCGTGCGCGAGATCGGCTACGCCTCGTCGTTCTCCTTCAAATACTCCACCCGCCCCGGCACGCCCGGCGCGACGCTGCCGAGACAGGTGCCGGAAGAGGTGAAGTCCAAGCGCCTCAAGCGACTGCAAGAACTGCTCTACACGCAACAGCGCGAGTGGAACGAAAGCCTGATCGGGAAGACGCTCGAGGTGCTCGTCGAAGGCCACGGCAAGCTGCCCGGCCAGCTCTTCGGGCGCTCGCCCTACCTGACGGGTACGCACTTCGACGGACCGGATGAGCTGATCGGCCAGATCGTGCCCGTGCGGATCACGAGCGCGGGGGTGAATTCTCTTGTTGGGGAATTGGCGCGCTAGCCGATGTCCAACTCTTCCGCGACCCTCGCCAGCTTCTTGTCGCGGGTTGCGAGCTTTACGCCTGTCATCTTGGCCGACACAAGCAGGTGGGTATCGACCCATCCGATGCCTCGCCCATAGATTTTGTTGGACCGTAGGAAGAACAGCACCTCCTTGTCGCTCGCTCTTTGAACCAGCGGCAGGTCGTTCAACATCCTCTCCATCATCGGCCTCCCCGTGATGGAACCAAGCAAGATTTCTCCGATGACAAACGGGTGGCAGAGAACGCGCTTTGAATCCAGTTCCGCCGCGAAGTTGGGATCACCGTCGCGCAGGAAGTCCACCCAGATGGACGTATCGTAGAGCTTCACGTGGAAACGCGCCGCTAGACGGAGCGCCTGCGGGGAGGAAGTTCGAGATCGGGTTGGGAGCCACCGAGACGGGCCAGTCGCATCGCGCTTTCATGGGCAATCAAGGCATCCAGTGCTGCGTTCAAGAGGTCTGTCCGGCTATTGATTCCCGTCAGCTCCGTCGCACGTTCCAGCCGGGTTTCGTCCAAGGTCACGGTCGTTCTCATGCATGCAAAATAGCATCACTTGATGCGTAAAACAATGCGCGTCACATCGACCTCTTGCTTTCAGGCAAGTTTCACCGGCTCTGGCCCGCCCCGCCTTGTGAAGTCGCGGGCCATGGCCCTACCCTTCGCCCATAAAGGGAGGACACCATGTCACTATCAGAGATTCTTACCTGGATCGTCATCGGCGCCATTGCCGGTTGGCTGGGGAGCCTGATCATGAAGGGCGGGTCTTCGGGGCTGCTGCGCAACATCATCATCGGCATTATCGGGGCCATTCTCGGCGGATGGCTGCTCGGCCTGCTCGGGATCGCCTTCGGCGGCATTTTCGGCACGATCGCCACGGCCACGATCGGAGCTGTGGTGCTGATCTTCATCACGCGGCTGATCGCCAAGTAAGGCCACCAAACAAAAAGGCGGCCCGAAGCCGCCTTCGTGCAAGCGCCCGCCCTCCCGGCGGGCGTTCTCGTCAATCGATGCGGTACGCCCGCACCGTGCCTTGCGACCAGTTCGGCGCGACGACCACATCCTGCAGGAACAGCACGTCATTCATCGCGACCGCCGCGTCCTCGCCCACCGTTTCCACCGTCGTGTCCAGCAGGAGCGTCGGCGCTTCGCCTTCGCGCACGTGCCAGAGCTGGCCCGGCCAGCTGCTGACCATGTAGCTGCCGTCCGCGCGTCGGCCCACGCCGTCGCCGTTCGCCATGCCGCCCGCCAGCACGGTGATGGCCTTGCTGGCCGGATCGACCGAGAGCAGCTCGCCCCCACCCATGGTCGTGACCAGAAGACGTCCGCCTTCCATCATCAGGCCGTTCACGCCGCCGAGCGCTTCGTCTTCCAGCCAGACCGAAATCCCGTCGCCGTCATACTGGTAGATGCGCGCATTGCGGCTGTCGCTGATGAGCGCCAGCCCGTCCGGGCCTTCGGCGACATCGTTGAGGAAGCCCGCGCCGTCCGCCGGGATGCGCTCCAGGATCTCGCCCGTTTTGACATCGGCCACGACGAGGTGGTCGATGTCGGTGATGAGCAGGCGTTCGCCCCCGTCCATCAGCGTCATGCCCTTGGGCGCGTTGAGCGGCATCGCATCGGTTCCCGTGATCCAGTCGCGCTCCACCATCTGGCCGTCCGCGCCGATGCGCGAGATCGCTCCGTTGCCGTCCACATCCGTGCCGCCGCCACCGACATTGGAGACGTAGTAGCCGCCGTCGGCGACGATGACGGACTCCGGGGAGTCGAAGCCGTCAAGCAGCCATGCCTGCGTGAGGGTCGGGACCTGCGCGGCGGATGTTTCCGCAACGGGCTGGGCGTCAGTCGTGTCTTGAACGGTTGGGGCGTCCTGAACCGTTTCAGGCGCGCACGCGGCCAGGGCAGAGCAGAGCAGGAGGGCGGTGAGAGATCGGGTCATGGGATCGCCTTGCGAGTGAGCTAGAAATAGTTTCCGTGGCCGGAATAGAGCAGAACGGCCGTGGCCGCCACCGCGACGAGGACCGCCGCGATGTCGCCGACGGCCCGGGGCGGGGCTTCGACCCTTTCGCCCCGGCGGAACGCCATGACGACGGAGAGCAGCGCGTAGGCGGCGAACGCCCCGAACAGGGCCGTCTTCGCCCAGTCCCCGCCGATCCAGAGGTGGGACAGCGACCAGACCAGGACGCTGATCATCATGGGATGGTGCACGGCCCGCTTTATGCGGCCCGCCGGGGCGTAGGCCGCCACGATGAGCGCGATCGCGACCGCGCCCAGCGGCACGGCGAGGGTCCGCGCCACGTCCGGCCCTACCCAGAGCGGCGCGCCGTCCGGCACGCGCTGATACCCTATGATGAGGGCCACGAAGAAGATGAGGGAGGCGAGGCTGTAGAGCCCCATGTAGCGCCCCTCGCCCAGCCGTTTGCGGATGTCGCGCCCCTCCGCCCGGGACCGCAGCGCGCTGTAGGCGTGCATCCCAAAAAACCCGACGAGTCCGATCAGAAACAGTGCCATGGCCATTCTCCCCGACCCGGGCCTAGCGCATTCGCGGCGTCCTGGCGAGAACGTCCCTATCCTCCGCCCGTAATGCCCAGCGTCTGGAACAGGGCCGCGTCGCGCGAGGGCGCCTGGTTCGGGGTGGTTAGCAGCGCATCGCCCGTGAAGACACTGTTCGCGCCCGCCATGAAACAGAGCGCTTGCGTCTCGTCGCTCATCTCCTGGCGGCCCGCCGACAGGCGCACATGGCTTTCGGGCATCATGATGCGCGCGACCGCGATCAGGCGCACAAAGTCGAGCGGCGCGACCGGATCGCTATCGCCCAGCGGCGTGCCGGGCACGGGGACCAGCGCGTTGATCGGAACCGATTCCGGGGCCGGATCGAGGTTCGCCAGCGCCAATAGGAGGCCCAGCCGGTCCTCGGGCGTCTCGCCCATGCCGACGATCCCGCCGCAGCAGACCTTCATGCCCGCATCGCGGACCGTCTGCAGCGTGGCGAGGCGGTCGAGGAAGGTGCGCGTGCTGATCACGCGGCCATAGTCTTCAGGCGCGGTGTCGATGTTGTGGTTGTAGTAGTCAAGCCCGGCTTCCGACAGCGCGTCCGCCTGCCCCGGCTCCAGCATGCCCAGCGTCATGCAGGTCTCCAGCCCCATCTCCTTCACGCCGCGCACCATGGCGGTCAGCGCGTCCATGTCGCGGTCCTTGGGCGCACGCCATGCCGCGCCCATGCAGAAGCGTTCCGCGCCTTCCGCCTTGGCCGTGGCGGCGCGGGCCAGCACGACCTGCACGCTGTCGAGCTTGGAGGCCTTGAGGCCCGTCTCGTGATGCGCGCTCTGGGAGCAGTAGCCGCAATCCTCCGCGCAGCCGCCCGTCTTGATGGAGTGCAGGCGCGACATCTGGATGGCGTTGGGCGGGAAATGTTCGCGGTGCACGGCCTGCGCGCGCAGCAGCAGATCGATCAGCGGCAGCGCCATCAGCGCGTCCGCCGCCTCGCGCGTCCAGCGCTCGGCCACGGGATGGGCCGGGCCGTAGGTAGAAGAAGAAGGGTCCTGCGGGCCGGGACGCGTGTCCAGAAGTACGGTGCTCAAGTGGGGGCTCCTGATTGACGGTGAACGTAAACCGAAGCCCCTACCCGACTGCGCCGATATTCCCAGACGCCGCGCGCCCGCTATCCACACACCTCTGCGTGAATATGACGGACGCGAGCGTTACCCCGCCACGCCCGGCAGCGTGTAGCTCATCGGGGCACCCGGGCCGAGGTCGAAGCCGAGGAAGGTCCACAGCACGACCAGCGCGATACCGCTGATCAGCATCCAGATGGAGTACGGAATCATGGTCGCCGTGAGGCTGCCCAGACCGAAATCCTTCTGCCAGCGGCGTGCGAAGACGAGGATGAGCGGGAAGTAGACCATGAGCGGCGTGATGATGTTGGTCGCGCTGTCGCCCACGCGGTAGACCGCCGTCGCCCCGTCCGGCGATACGCCCAGCAGCATCAGCATCGGCACCATGACGGGCGCGAGCAGCGCCCACTTGGCCGAGGCCGAGCCCACGAACAGGTTGATGATGGCGGAGAACAGCACGATCGTGCCCAGCAGGATCGGCAGCGGCAGGCCCGACGCCTCGATCCCGTTCGCGCCGTGCACGGCACTGATCAGGCCCAGGTTCGACCAGGCGAACATGGCGACGAAGTGCGCGGCCGCGAAGGACAGCACCAGGTAATAGCCCATGTCCTTCATGGCTTCGGCCATCATGGCGACCAGGTCGCGGTGGTCGGAGATCGTCCCGGCCGCCTTGCCGTAAGCCCAGCCCGTGAGCAAGAACAGCACGAGGAAGCCGCCGACCAGCGACTGGAAGAGAGGGGAATAGTTGGACACGACGCTGCAGGTCCCGGCGGCCGCCGCATCCGGCGGGCAGGCCCCTTCATTGACCAGCGGCGTGCCGGGCCCGAACGTCATGAACAGCCACAGCGCGATCACGCCCAGCAGGGCGAGCCCGGCGTTGCGCAGGCCTCGCTTCTGTTCGGGCGTCAGGGGGACGTCCTCGTCGGCATAGCTGTCCGTGTCCGCGCCGTCGCTGGGCTTCCACGTGCCGAGGCGCGGCTCCACGATCTTGTCGGTCACGAACCAGATGATGGGCAGGTAGATGAACAGCAGGACGGCGATGAAGTACCAGTTGCCCGCCAGGTTGGCGTCGTAGGACGCGTTGAGGATCTCGCCCGCCTCTTCCGTGATGCCGTAGAGGAGCGCGTCCAGCTGTCCCGGGAACAGGTTGGCGGAGAATCCGCCCGACACGCCGGCGAAGGCGGCGGCAATACCGGCCAGCGGGTGGCGTCCCGCACTGGCGAACAGCACGCCCGCCAGGGGAATGAGCACCACGTAGGCGGCGTCGGCGGCATGGTTGCCGACCATGGCGACCAACGCCACGACGGGCGTCAGCAGCGCCAGCGGCGCGCCGCGCACGGCGGAGCGCATGGCGGAGGCGAACAG
This sequence comes from uncultured Algimonas sp., assembly GCA_964445685.1. Taxonomy (GTDB): domain Bacteria; phylum Pseudomonadota; class Alphaproteobacteria; order Caulobacterales; family Maricaulaceae; genus Litorimonas. Next base: position 6,092 of record CAYULR010000054.1, on the reverse strand, counting down.
GCCGGAGCGTTCCGCCACGCCCGCCCCCAGCATCACGACGAGCACGTAGCCCAGAGGGTGGAAGTGGGTGAAGGTCTTTGGCATTTCCACCCAGAGGCGCTGGATGTTGTCCGGCGACAGCAGGCTCATCGCGCTGATGACGCCGTCCGGGCCGATGCCGAACCGGGCCTTCTGGCTGTCCGGCATGCCGGACAGAACCTGCGCGTCCAGCGTCGCCCCGACATTCAGGAAGGCGCAGAGCACCGACACCGCTACCAGGGCGATGATGAAATAGAAGAACAGGAAGACCGGGTCCGGCAGGCGGTTACCCGTACGTTCCACCCAGGCGAGGAAGCCCTTTTGCGGCGTGTCTGTGGCAGTCACATCTGTCATGTCGGTTCGGCCCCTGAAGTCGTCTTTGCCAAATCCCTTAAGCAGGCCCCGCGCCGATTGGAACCGGGATCGGACGTTTTTGGCAGTCGGCCCCGCGCTTCCGGTTAGTGCCAAACGCGGGACGAGCCGCTATGAGGGCGCACAGACTGCCCGGGAGCCCCTCATGATCCGTCCTCGTCCTTTCCTCGCCCTCCTGCTGTCGGGCGGGGCGTATCTCGCCGGTTGCGGCGCGCCGCAGGACGCGACCGAAGCCCAACCGGACACGCAGGTGGCGGAAGCCCCCGCAGCAGCAGCAGCCACGATAGAGACAGAGACAGCGGAAGAAACGGACGCTTCCGCCGATACCGAAATGACGGTGAACGCCCTCGCGGGCTCGTTCCGCGATGCCGGGCCGGACGCCCCAGCCGTGCTGATCGTGCCGGGCTCTGGGCCGACCGACCGCAACGGCGACAATCCGATGGGCGTGCGGGCACAGCCCTACCGCCTGCTGGCGGACGAGCTGGAGGCGCTGGGCGTGTCCAGCCTGCGGGTGGACAAGCGCGGCATGTTCGGCAGCCGCCTCGCGGGCGACCCCAATGCGGTGACGCTGGACCTGTATGCACGGGACTATCAGGAATGGGCGGCAAGACTGCGCGAGCGCACGGGACGGGACTGCGTCCACCTGCTGGGCCACAGCGAAGGCGGTCTGGTGGTGTCCGCCGCCGCCGCGCGGAACACGGACGGCATTTGCGGGCTCGTCCTGATCGCCGCGCCGGGACGCCCATTGGCCGACGTGATGCGCGAACAGCTGCGGGCCAACCCGGCCAACGCGCCGATCCTGGCGGACGCCGAAGCCACGCTCGACACGCTGCAGGCGGGCGAGCGCGCCGACGTGTCTGGTCTTCACCCGGCGCTGCAGGGCATCTTCGCGCCCGCCGTCCAGGACTTCCTGATCAGCACCCTGTCGGTCGACCCGGCGGCGCTCCTGCGCACGGCGGGCCTGCCCACGCTGATCCTCCAGGGCGACCGCGACCTCCAGATTTCCGTGGAGGAAGCCGAGACCCTGGCGGCAGTGGACGGCACGACCCTGGTGGTGCTGCCCGGCGCGAACCACGTGCTGAAGGCCGCTCCGGAAGACCGCGCGGGCAATTTCGCCACCTATGCCGATCCGGACCTTCCGCTCGCCGACGGGTTGGCGGAGGCCGTGGCGGAGTTCGTCAAAGGTTGACGTTTCTGGGCGGATCACGATCACGCGGGAGGCTGCCCTCCGAAACGGACAATTAACCCTGAACAAATACGCCCCCTTCCAAACGAGGAGGGACGTCTTGTCCGCTTGCCGCAAAGTCTCCGCGCCCGTCCAGGGACGCAACCGCAGCCGTTTTGCGCGGCCCCTCACCGCTTTGGCGGCCGCGCTTTGCCTGTCCGCCTGCACGTCCGCCCCGTCCGGCCTGATGCCCGACCGAGGGCGGCTGCTCGCCACGGGCGGGGTCAGCCAGGTCGAGGGCACGGGCGGCGCGGGCCTGTCCAACTGGGCGACCATCACCGGATACGGATCGCGCGACAGCTGGGGCGCGACCGCCTTCCACACGCGCGCGGCGCTGGATGATTTCGACCTGCGCGTCACGGGCGCGGCCATGGGCGTGAACAACCGCGTGGAAGTCTCCTATGCGCGCCAATCCTTCGACACGGGCGATACGGGTCCCGTGCTGGGCTTGCGCCGGGGCTACACGTTCGAGCAGGACATTGTCGGGGCGAAAGTCCGCCTGGCGGGCGATCTCGTCTTCGACCAGAACTCCATGATGCCGCAGATCGCGGTCGGCGCGCAGTACAAGTCCGCCAGCGATCCCGCCCTGGTCCGCGCCCTGGGCGCGACCGACCATCAGGGCGTGGACTTCTACGCCACCGCCACCAAGCTGTACCTCGACAAGAGCCTGCTGCTGAGCGCATCGCTGCGCGGGACCAAGGCGAACCAGACGGGCCTGCTGGGCTTCGGCGGACCCGACGGCGACAGCCGCAGCCTGCAGTTCGAAGGCTCCGCCGTTTACATGATCGCCAAGGACCTGGTGGTCGGGGCGGACTACCGCACCAAGCCGGACAATCTATCCGTCTTCGAAGAGCAGGACGCGGCCGCCGCCTACGTCGCCTGGTTCCCCAACAAATCCGTCTCCCTGACCGGCGCGGTCGTGGATATGGGCGACATCGCCAACCAAGGTGGCCAGACGGGTGTTCTCGGCTCCGTCCAGATCGGATTCTAGCCCATGCCTATGCCCATGACCAGGACCGCCTACCGCCCCCTTGCGAGCGCCCTGCTGGCCCTCGCCCTGACATGGCCGGCAAGCACGTGGGCTGGAGAGGCCGCCAAGAAGACCGGCACGCTGTTCGACGATCTGGGCGGCGAGCCCGCCATGGTCCGGGTCATCGACGGCATGCTGGATCGGGCGCTGGCCGACCCGCAAATGGCGCCGATCTTCGAACATTCCGACATGGACCGGCTGAAGAAACTCCTCTTCATCCACACTTGCCACATTGCGGACGGCCCGTGCGAGTATGACGGACAGGACATGCGCCGTTCCCATGACGGGCTCGGCATCCGCACGATCCATTTCAACAAACTCGTCCAGAACATGCAGGACGCGATGGACGACGAAGACATCCCCTTCCGCACGCAGAACAAGCTGCTGGCGCGCCTTGCGCCCTTCCACGACGACGTGACGGGCCGCTCGCCCATTCCGCCGCGCAAGCCCCGGGCGCAGAAGCCCAACAGCCATTCCGCCGCGCCGCACGCCTCCGGGACCGGCCCGGCGCGGTGATCTTCCGGTTCGTTCCGCGCCTGAGCTCCGTCAAGGCGAAGCTCTTCACGGGCTTTCTCGCCATGTCGGTGCTGATCGCGGGCGTGGGCGGCTATGCGCTGCTCAGCGTCTCAGACGCCGGACGCGTGGTGGAGGACACGTTCGACCGCCCGCTCATGGCGGTGAACTTCGCCCGGTCCGCCAGCCAGGCCTTCGCCTCGCTCGAGATCCTGCGGCTCAAACCCTCGGACGACGCGGACGGGTTCACTGATCTGGCGGAGCGGTTCCGCGACGACCTGGCCGTGGCGCGCGAACGGTCCATCGAGCCGCGCGCGCAGAACTTCTTCGACGCGGTCGAGGCCGACTACGCGCAGTGGGAAGCCGTGCCGCCAGACAGTGAAACCACCGCCTCCGGCGAGAACCAGTGGGACGTGGCGGACCGCATCGAGGAGACGCTCGACATCATCGTGGAGCTGCAGACCAATGAAAGCTTCCGCAACCGCGAAGCCGCGCTGACGACCATGTCGCGCATCCGGCAGTACAGCCTCTACGCGGTCGGGATCGCCCTCGCCCTGACGCTCGTCCTGTCGGCCTGGCTGACCCTGACGATCGTCCGCCCGCTCAAGGCGGCGGCCTCGGCAGCGGCGCAGATCTCGGGCGGGCGTCTGGACGTGACCATCCCAGAGAGCGGCGACGACGAGACGGGGCAGCTCCTGCGCACGATGAGCGAGATGCAGGACCGCATCCGCCTGCGGATGCAGGAACAGCAGGACATGCGCACCTTAGCGCAGAACCGCCTGTCCGAAACGCTGGAGAACTCCGCCGACGCCGTGCTGCTGACCGATGCGCGCGACCGCATCACGGTCGCCAACCCGCGCGTGTCCGAGCTGTTCGCCGGGGTGCTGGGCGGGGCGGACCAACCGATGGGCCAACTGACGGGCCGCGCCTGTGCGGAGCTGTTCGGGCTGGACGGCGTGCCGGACGGCATCACGGCGCGCGAAGGGTCAGAATTCAGCCTGCCCGGCGGATGCTGGCTGCGGGTCAGCGCCTCGAAGACGCGCGAGGGCGGACGGCTCCTGATCTGGAGCGACGTGACGGACGCCCGCCGCAAGTCCGAGACGTTGAAACAGGCTCGCGACGAGGCCGAAGCCGCCAGCCGGGCCAAGACGCTCTTCCTCGCCGCGATGAGCCACGAGCTCAACACGCCGCTGAACGCCGTGGTGGGCCTCGCCGACGTGCTGAAGACGGAACTGGCCCGCCCCGGCCTGGACCCGTCCTTCGCCGACATGGTCGGGCTGATCGGGCAGAGCGGGGAGCACATTTCGCGCATCGTCAGCGACGTGCTGGAGATCGCGGACGGCGACAGCGCGCCCGTGGCGCTCGACCGGCTCGACCCGGCCGATCTGGGCGCCTGCGTCCAGGCCGCCGTGGACGCCGCCACGCCGCACGCCAAATCCAACGGCGTCCGCATCGGCTGGGACCGGCCTCAAGCAGGCATCGGCGTCCTGTTCGACCCGCAGGAACTGACGCAGAGCGTGGGCAAGCTGCTCGACAATGCGGTGAAGTTCAACAGGCCCGGCGGCGCGGTCAAGCTGCGCCTGCTGCCCGCCGATCCGGCGACGGGCGCGCCCGCGCGGCTGGACGTCGCCGACACCGGCATCGGCATCCCGGCCGACCAGCTGGAGCGCATCCGCGAGCCGTTCGTGCAGGTCGACCAGGGCTATTCGCGCGCCGTGGACGGCACGGGGCTGGGCCTGTGCATCGTGGACCGCAGCGCGACCCGCCACGGCGCGCGCCTGCACATCCATTCCGTCCCGGACCGGGGCAGCGTGTTCAGCCTCCTCTTCGCGCCCACCCCCAATTCCGTTTCCGGTTCCGTTTCAGCTTCCGACCCCGCAACCGACACGCCCTCCGAACGATTGGACACCGCCGCATGACGACGCACACGACCCGCCGCGCCACCCTGATCAAGGCCGCGCTCATCACCCTCGTCGCCTTCCCGGCCGGCGTGCTCGCCCAGTCCAAGACAGATGTGGTGAGCATCTCCCAGAAGAACCGCACCTACGCCCCCGAAGCCGTGAGCCTGCGCGCGGGCCAGACGCTTCGCATCGTCAATGACGACATCTTCCTGCACCACGCCTTCGTCGAGGACGACAAGATGGAATATGATTCCGGATCCATGGAAGAAGGCGAAACCCGCGACGTGCGCTTCGACACGCCCGGGTCCTACCAGGTGAAATGCGCCATCCACCCGAAGATGCGCCTCGACGTGACAGTGGAATAGGAGGTTAGCGCCTGCGCCAGGCCGGTTGCAGCGACCCATTCCAAGCGCTGAAATCCGCGACATGCCGCCCTGAGGCATGGTTGCACCCTCGCTTTTGCTCACGCCGCTCCCTATCTTGGCGTCGTGAGCAAACAGACCGAAATCCTCGAATTCTCCGACGCGGCGCTGGTGCGCAAATTGTGCGGGCCGAACCATGCGAACCTTGCGCTGATCGAGGACGCGTTCGACGTGTATATCGAAGCGCCCGGATCGTCCGTGCACATCAATGGCGACACGCCGAGCCGCGCGCGGGCGGGCGAACTGGTCAAAGAGATCTACCAGCGCCTGGAACGCGGCTGGCCGTGCGGGCCGTCCGACATCCGCGCGCTGATCCGCGCCATGGGCCAGGGCAAGGTCCGGGCGGCTTCCGCCGAGGCGATCATCCCGTTCCCGCGCCGCAGCCCCATCGTGCCCAAGACGCCCAAGCAGGAACAATTCATCAACGCCATGCGCGACGACACGATCGTGTTCGGCGTCGGCCCGGCCGGCACGGGCAAGACGTTCCTCGCCACCGCCTACGGCGCGAGCCTGCTGGCAAGAGGCGAGGTGAACAAGTTCATCGCCTGCCGCCCGGCGGTCGAGGCGGGCGAACGGCTGGGCTTCCTGCCGGGCGATCTGAACGAGAAGGT
>CAYULR010000053.1:0-12275 GCA_964445685.1 uncultured Algimonas sp. | reverse complement strand
GTCCTGCATCAGGACGCGCGCGGGGCGGTAGGCGATCTCGTGGCTGGAGCGGCGCTCCGTCAGCCAACCGGCCATGGCTTCGATGTCGGCCTTGGTGACGGTCTTGCCGTCCTCGAACCGCAGCAGGTTCTCCAGCAGCACTTTAAGCGAGCGCGGGAGCCTGGAGATGCCGGACAGGCCGTTGGCCTCCGCCACGGTGAGGTCGTAATAGGTGTAGCTTTTGGAGCCGACGGTGAGCTCGCGTTCGCAGCCGAAACTGTCCAGAGACGCCATGAGAGGTCCTTGCGTTGAAGTGTATGGGGTTTGCGCGGCGGCTTATACCAACCGCGCCCACGCTTTCAACGCGAAACCCTTGTTCCATCAGGCTTTGCGAACCAGTCTCATGTGCTGGCTAGGCGCAGCGCGAGCCTTGGCCGGGGCGGTCCTGCGCGCGGCGCTCCATGAACCCGTCCCACGCGTCGCGGCACAGGTCGCGCCCCGCATGGACCGAGGTCAGCCAGGCGTTGAGCTCCCGCGCCTCCTCGCCGAACGGCTCGAAGACGCCGTGCCGCTGCGCGGCGCCCAGAATGTAGAGGTAGGTTCCGTCCACGGACGTCGCGCGGTTGTAGGACTTTTCGCTGTCGAGCCGCGCAATTGCCACGGCCACGCGCAAATGTGTGATCTGCATGGCAGCCTCTTCGTTTTCCGCCCACCCGAAAACCCGTTGCCGGGCTGCCCGTCGAATCGGATAGCGCCCAAGCTACCCGCTGAAAGGGGCCTTCCGCCAAAGGGAGCGCTTCGTCCATCCAAGGCGGGGCACAGGGTTAACGGATGGTTTCACGCGGTCAGGAATAGGGACGGGGACAAGAACCGAAGCCTGGACGGCATGACGCCTGACGAGAGGCAGGTGCGCCAGCGAGAAAACCAGTGTGGCGGGCGCGAACCCGAACGTCTTGACCGCGATCCAGACCGCTTCGCCCTGCGTGCGCCACACCGCTTCGTTGATGAGCGCGACCGCCAGGAAGAAGACCCCGCAGCGTATGGCGAGCCTCACCCAGACTGCCCGGGGCAGGGAGACGCGGCGCTCCAGCAACCGCGCGGCAAAAGCGGGCCGCGCCACGCCGACGGCCAGCGCGGCCAGCCCCAGACCGCCATTGAGAACGGTCGGGCGCATGAACAGGAACAGCTTGTTGTCGAACAGCGCAGCCAGCGCCGCCGTCCCGACGATGACCAGAGTCGAGGCGAGCAGCACCTTGGAAATCCGCTTCTCATGCCACAGGCCGAAAGCCAGCGCCGCGAGGGCTGCCAGCGCGAAGACCCCAGCGGCCAGAAACAGGGCGCGGTCCGGGTCGGTCTGGCGGAAAGCCTGGAACGCGGCGAAGAACACGCCCATGGGCACGATCTCGAGCCAGGGGAGCTGGCGCGCCAGCGTCTTCAGTCTGTGGGGCCGGGTATGCACGGACCCCGCCTAGCCCGCATCCGCGCGCGGCCTCCAATCACTCCGGATCACGCCCCATCACGAGGCGGTGACCTATTCGGGGGCGTCCGTCCCCGCGACGCCGCCATTCTTCATGATCAGCGGGAGTTGCGTCAGGGTGAAAAGCAGGGTCAGCGGCAGGAAGCCGAACACTTTGAAGTTCACCCAGAACTCCTCGCTCTGCGTGCGCCAGATCACTTCGTTCAGCGCGGCGCAGGCAAAGAAGAACAGGCCCCATCGGATGGCGAGCGTGTTCCAGACCTTGTCCGGCAAGGTGAAGGCGGAACCGATCATCAGGCGGATGACGTTCTTCCCGACCAGCACGCCGCCGATCGCCGCGATGCCGAACAGCGAATTCACGATGGTCGGTTTCATGTAGAAGATGATCGGATTGTCGGCGAGCAGCGCCAGGCCCGCCGTCACCACGATGATCCCGGTGGAGAGCAGCAACATGCCGGACACCGTGCGGTGACGCACCCATCCGATGGCCAGCGCGATGACGGCCGCCACCGCGAAGATGCCCGCCGCCCAGAGCATGGCATCGTCGGGATTGTCCCGACGCAACCAGTGGAACGCCCCGAAGAAGACGAGCAGCGGTCCGAAATCGAGCCAGAAACTGTTGGGACGGGGCGCGGCGTTGGCGGCTTCCGTGGTTTCCACGACTTCGGCGATATCGTCGAGACCTGGGTCGTTCTTGTCGTTCATGCGATCTTCCATCCCGTGTGAAAGGCGGTCACGCCCGCGCTGTAGTCGGCGTAGGAGACCTGCGCGAAGCCCGCCTCGCGCATCATGGCGGCAAACTGTTCCTGCCGGGGGAACTTGCGGATGCTCTCCACCAGGTATTGGTAGCTGTCGCGGTCGCCCGCGATCGCCTGGCCCAGGCGCGGAATGACGGCAAACGAATAGGCGTCGTAGATCTTGCGGATCATCGTTTCCGGCGGAGTGGAGAATTCCAGCACGCCCAGACGCCCGCCGGGTTTCAGCACGCGGCGGAATTCGCGCAGGGCTTTCATCCGGTCGGTGACGTTGCGGATGCCGTAGGCGATGGTCACGCAGTCGAACTGCGCATCCTCGAACGGCAGCGCCTCCGCATTGCCGCAGACGCGCGACAGGTCGAGCCCCGCATCCTTCGCCGGGTCGATCCCGGCCAGCAGCATCTCGTCATTGATGTCGCAGATGACGGCGCTCGCCGCTTTGCCGCCCCGGCGTTTGCGCACCTCATCGGCCGCGCGCACGAAGCGCCGGGCGATGTCGCCCGTCCCGCCCGCCACATCCAGCAGCCGCTCGCCCGGCTGCGGATTCAGTCTCGTGATCGCCATGTCTTTCCAGACGCGGTGGATGCCGAGGCTCATCGCGTCGTTCATCCGGTCATAGTCGCGCGCAACCGAGTCGAACACTTCGCGCACGCGCCCTTGCTTGTCCGCGCGGGCGACTTGCTCGAAGCCGAAATCGATCGTGTCGTCGGTTGGGGTCATGTGGAGGTGGATATAGGGAGAGGCGGCGGGAATGGAAGCGGGAAGCGAAGGCAGCCTTCGAGAGACCGACGCGAGCTTGCCTCTTGGCGCCGGGGACACACATTTCAGTCTTCGCTCATCCCCGCGAACGCGGGGATCCAGTCTGGGACTCCAGAGAATAGGATTCCGGAGAAGAAGGAGAGCAGGGATTAGGTATCCGTGACCTCACTGATACCCAACCCCCTCCCGAGTCTGTACGCTCACGCCACCACTGGATTCCCGCGTGCGCGGGAATGAGCGAAGAAGGAGGGAGAGTTTGGAAAAGAGAGACCCTGTGCGGCGACGAAGCTCTACGTCTTCCGCATCACCATCTTGTGCCCCGGCTTCGGATTGAACCGGAACGTCAGCCGTTCGTCCCCGAACAGCGTCTCCAGATGGGCTCGCGAAAACCAGTGGAGGTGCTCCGGCGGTTTCACCTGCACCCAGCTCTGCAGCGGATCCGGCGTGGCGCGGTGACCGTCCGCCGGCGTCGTCAGGAACAGCACGCCGCCCGGCGCGATGAGGGACGACAGCGCGGCGGCGAACGACCGCACATCCGGCACATGCTCGATCACTTCGCAGCAGAAGACGAGGTCGAACGTCTCGCCCCGCGCGGCGAACTCTTCCACTGATCCCTGCACGAAACGGTTGTCCGGAAAAGCCTCGCGCGCGGCTTCGACCGCATCACCGTCGATCTCCAGCCCGGTCGCGTCGAAGCCAGACAGGCGCGCGGCCTCGGTCGCGAAGCCCAGATTGGCGCCGACGTCGAGGAAGCGTGTGCCGCCGCTCTTCAGCTTCCGGCGCAAGGTGCGGATCCGGCGGCGGGCGCGTTTGATCTTCTTGTCGCGTTTCGTGCCGTAGCTCGCAGACGCATAATAGGCCGCGTAGAAACGCCCCAGAGCCTCGGGCGCGGGGCAGCGTCCGACCGTCGCCAGACCGCAGGCGGAGCAGCGCACCACGGCCCCGAAGTCCAGCGTGCCGTCCGCCGCCACGATGCCGCCGATCAGGCGGCGCTCATCCTCTGCATTCGCGGCACGGGCCAGCCAGTCCTCCTGCGTTTCCAGCACGGCACAATCGCGCGCGCCGCAAAGGGGGCATTCGAAGTCGGGCATGAGGAAAAGGCGGAGCTATTCGGCGACGGCGGAGAGATGACCCGCATCGCGGCTGTTGCGCGCGGCCGCAGAGGGCGGCGCGATGTCGAACAGGCCCGGCGAAAAGACGCTTTCGCCGCCGCTCTGGAAGAAACGCGCATCCTGGCGGAAGGCTTCGACCAGATAGTCGAACACGGCGCGGATGCGGGCCGAGCGTTTCAGATCCTGGTGCGCCACGAGGTAGAGCGCTTCCTTGTGTTCCACCTCCGGCATGACGCGCACGAGGTGGCGCGAGTCCCGGTCGGCTGCGTTGATGGGCAGCATGCCGATGCCGTAGCCCTGTTCCAACCCTTCGTAGAAGGCCCAGATGGAGTTCGACCGGAAGGTGATCCGCTTGGGCAGGTGGATGGGCTCTTCCGTTTCCTCGTCCATCAGCCACAGCATCTTGCCGTCCATGATGGTCGCGACCACCCCATCATGCTGGGACAGTTCGTCGGGCGTTTCGGGCGATCCGGCCAGGTCGAGATATTGCGGGCTGGCGAACAGGCCGAACGTCACGTCCGCCACCTTGCGCCCGATCAGCGAGTTCTGCTCGCCGGGGCTTTTCCAGCGCAGCGCGATGTCGGCCTCGCGCTGGGCGAGATTGAAGCTTTCGAACCCGATGCCGATATCGACCAGCACGTCCGGATGCTCCGCGCGGAAGCGCTGCATCACGCCCGGCAGCCAGGCCGTGCCGATCCCGGCGGTGGCGCTCAGGCGCACCACGCCGGAAAGCGAATCCTCCAATGTGGCGGAGCTGCGGTCGATGGCGGCGGCCTCGTCCTGCATTCTTCTGATATGATCGAGCATGCTCTGCCCGAAGGTCGTCGGCGTGAGCTGCCCGTCGCGGCGGCGCAGCAGCGGCGTGCCGAAATGATCCTCCAACGCGCGGATGCGCCGGCCCACGGTCGGCTGGCTCATACCCAGCGCCTTGCCCGCCGCCGTCAGCGAGCCGGCTTCGGCCACGGCCAGGAAAACGGGATAGTCGGACCAGTTCGTATTCATGGCTTACCATATAAAGGTGCATGAAAATGGGTCAAGTCATGCGATATTGAAGAATAGGACAGGTCGGGCCGGACTGCTAGCGTGACGCCTCCAGGGGGAGGCAGCATGGCGAACATTCCGGTCAAGAGACCTGTGGCGGGCGGCCTGGCCGCGCTTATGGCGGTTCTGTTCGGGCTGTTCCTGTTCGCGCCCGCCCTGATCGGACCGCCCCCGGCCGACCCGGACCATCCGTTCGACACGCAGGCCACGCTCGACCGGCTGGCGCGCATCCTGGGCGACGAAGCGCCCCACCCCGTCGACAGCGACGCCGCCGACGCGGTCATCGGACGCATCGTGCAGGAAGCCGAAGCGCTGGGCTTCGCCCCCGTTATCGACGATGCGTTCCACTGCGCCCAGCACTGGTCCACCAAGGACATGGCGTGCGCGCGGCTGCGCAATATCGGCTTCTGGGTCACGGAGCCCGGCCCGGACGCCGTGATGATCGCATCCCACCATGACAGCGTGCCGACGGGACCGGGCGCGGCCGATGACGGCATGGGCGTGGCGTCGAGCCTGGAGATCGCGCGCCTGCTGAAGGACCGCGACCTGGCCCGGCCGCTCTACGTGCTGATCACGGACGGGGAGGAAGTCGGCCTGGTCGGTGCGTCGCGCTTCATCCAGCACGATCCCGTGGCCCCGCTGATCGGCGCCGTCGTGAGCCTGGAAGCGCGCGGCAACCAGGGCGTCGCCAACATGTTCGAGACGAGCGACCCGAACGGCCGCGACATCGCCGCGCTCGCGCGCTTTCCCGCCACGCTGGTGCGCGGGCCGACCTCCAACTCGCTGGCCGTGGACATCTACCGCGCCATGCCCAACGGCACGGATGTGACCGAATATCTGAAGCTCGGCATGGACGCGGCCAACTACGCCGTGGTGGGCCGGCCCAGCCACTACCACACGGCAAAGGACAATCTGGAGCATCTGGACCCGGATGCGGTCTTCCACATAGGTGCCAGCGCCCTGGCGGGCGTGGAAGGGTTCATGAGCGTGGACGCGGCCTCCCCGGACACGCCCTACCTCTATTCCGACATTCTGGGTCTGGGCATCATCGCGACCCCGCAATGGATGGCCCTGCCCGTCATGGGCCTGGGGTTCGCGCTGTGCCTGGTCGCGGTCTGGCGGACGCGCAGCGTGCAAGACGCCGCGCTGTGGCGCGTGCTGCTCTGGCCTCTGGCCGTGCTGGTGCTGGGCGGGCTGGCCGCATGGGCGAGCGGTTTCGCGGTCGGCCTGGTCCGGTCCGAGACGGCCTACGGCACGGCCCACCCCTGGGCGCTGCGGGGGCTGTTCCTCGCCGTCGCGCTCGGAACGGCGGCCCTACTGTCGCGCGCGCTCTACAAACCCGGCAGCGCGGACAAGCACCTGGCCGGTGTCTGGGCCGTGATGCTGGCGCTGGGTCTTCTGGGCAGCTTGGCGATGCCGGGGGTGGCGCTGCTCTTCACCCTGCCGGCGCTGCTGGTCGTGCCTGCCGCGGCCCTGATTATCGTGCGCAAGACGTCCGCGGCGCGGATCGTCTTCGGGCTGGCGTCGCTCATGCTCATCTGCCTGATCGTTCCCATCAATGCGCTGGCGGAGACGGCCCTGTTCGTGGAGGCGTCCGCGCCTCTGACGGTCGGCGTACTCTGGATCTTCCTGACCCTGCTGCCTCTTGCATGGCGGAAAGCCGGATCAAGCCGGTGGGTCTCGGGCGGCGCCGCATTCGTTGCGGCGGGTATGGGGCTCGCAGCGCTTATGGTTCCGGCCTACACGTCCGGAACGCCGCTCGGCCTGAACATACTGCACCTCCAAAGCGACCGGATGGAGGACGCCGTCTTCATGACCGGAACGCGCCAGAACGTCCCGGACCGCATGGCGGCGGCGGCCCCGTTCCGCGCCGCAAGCCTGCCAGGCTTCGGCACGGCCCTCTACCAGGTCACGCCCGCCCCGCAGCCGCCCTTCCCGCCCGCCACGCTCGACATCCGGCCCGGCGCAGACGGACGCATCGCAGTGCGCATCTCCGCCCCTGGCGCGGACCGGGTGCAGCTCTCCGCCGACGGGCAGACGCCTGCCGTGACCTCGCTGCGCGTCGGCGGCCTGGAGGTCGAGGGCGCGGACGCCTTCCCCACGGTCGATTGCATCGGGCGCAGCTGCCGGACGCTGGACCTCGAGCTCGCATTCGAGGGGACGCAGCTGGACCTGGTCCTGTCCGTGACCCGCAACGGGTTGGACGAAACGGCGGACGCGCTGGTCGCGGCGCGGCCGGACTGGGCCGGGGCGCAGCACCGGGGCGACCGGCGGATCGTCAGGCGTCATGTCTCCGTGGCAGGCAACTGATGGACCGGCCTGTGCAGGTTCTGATCGACGCGGATGCCTGTCCGGTGCGCGAGGAGACCTACAAGGTCGCGCGCCGCCACGCGGTTCCGGTCACGGTCGTCGCCAACCAGTGGCTCCGCACCCCGCCCGATGTGAGCTTCCAGCGTGTTTCGGACGATTTCGACGCGGCCGACGACTGGATCGCCGAACGGGCGGATGCGCGCACGATCGTCATCACGTCGGACATATTGCTGGCCGACCGGTGCCTGAAAGCGGGCGCGCGGGTGCTGGGCTCCAACGGGCGGGAGATGGACGACGCCACGATCGGCTCGCAGATCGCCGTGCGCGCCATCATGACCGATCTGCGGGACTCACTCGCCAGCAAGGGCACCGACCAGCCGAATACAGGCGGCCCACCGCCTTTCTCTCCCCGCGACCGTTCGCGCTATCTCGAAGCGCTGCACCTGATGCTGGAGCGGATGACGCGAGCGTGACCAATAGACCCTAGACCGTCGTTGACCCCCGGCGCGCCCGTCCTTAAGCGCCCGGCCCATGAACACCGAACAGCTCCAGATCCTCATCGACGCCGCCTGGGAGGACCGGGCCGACCTGTCCCCTGAAACGACCGGCGAGCGCCGCGACGCCATCGAGACGGCCATCGCCGGGCTGGACAATGGGACATTCCGCGTGGCCGAGCCCGTGGACGGCGACTGGGTCGTGCACCAATGGCTGAAGAAGGCCGTTCTGCTGGGTTTCCGCATCCACGGCAACGCGCCCATGAGCGGCGGCCCCGCAGGCTCGCACTTCTTCGACAAGGTCCCGACCAAGTTCGAGGGCTGGACCGAATCCGACTTCGCCCGCGCGGGCATCCGCGTCGTGCCGCCCGCCACCGTGCGCCGGGGCAGCTACGTCGCGCCGGGCGCGGTCCTCATGCCGTCCTACGTCAATATCGGCGCGCGCGTTGGCGCGGGCACGATGGTGGACACCTGGGCGACCGTGGGGAGTTGCGCGCAGATCGGCGAGAACGTCCACCTGTCCGGCGGCGTGGGGATCGGCGGCGTGCTGGAACCGCTGCAGGCCAACCCGACCATTATCGAGGATGGCTGCTTCATCGGCGCGCGCTCCGAAGTCGTCGAAGGCGTCATTGTGCGCGAGGGCGCGGTCCTCGCCATGGGCACCTTCATCAGCCAGAGCACCAAGATCTACAACCGCGAGACGGGCGAGATCACGCGCGGCGAAGTCCCCGCCTACTCCGTCGTCGTGCCGGGCAGCCTGCCCGCCAAGGACGGCAGCCACAGCCTGTCCTGCGCCGTCATCGTCAAGACGGTCGACGCCCAGACGCGCGCCAAGACGGGCGTGAACGAGTTGCTGCGGGATTAGAGGCAGCTGGACGGAGCGGCGCGAGCCGTAGTGTCTTCCCCCGCGCTGCAGGGGAAGGAAAACCACAGCTCCGCCCAAAGCCTGACTTTTCGCCTCACTCCGCCGGCGTCATGTCCGGCTTGGCCGCGCGCTTCCTCCAGAGCGGCCACAGCAACTGCTCCGCCGCGCTGGTTTCGGGCAGGTTTTCCACGCCGAGCTGGTCCGGGTAGCGCCGCGAAATCTTTGCCGTGCCGAACAGCACGTCCCAGAAGAACAACATGTTCCCGAAATTGCCCTTGTAGTGCGTCACACCGTCCGAGGCGTGCTTGCCGTGGTGCGCCCAGTGGGTCGCGGGCGTGGAGATGGTGCGCTCGACCAGCCACATGACGGGCGACAGCCACTTTATGTCGTAGAGTTTCTTGTCCCAGCGCAGGTCGCTATGCGCGCCGTAGATGATGGTCATTTTCATCACCAGATAGACCGCATAGACCCAGCCGCCGCCCAGATAGAGCAGCGCGCCCGTGAACCAGAGCCCGGGCATGAGGAAATAGTAGAAGATGCCGTTTCGGTAGACGATCCGGATGGACAGATACTCCGCCTGGTGGTGCGGGCGGTGCAGCTTGTAGAGCCACGGCACGCTGTGGCTGATGCGGTGCCACCAATATTGCGTCATGTCGTCGAAGACGAGGAAAAGCGCGAACACAGCGAGGAACGGCCAGCCCTTGAGCATGTCGGCCGCGTCGGGCGCGACCATCGCGGCCAGCCCGTAGCCCGCCCCCGCCACCAGCGGCTGCGTGAAAAGCACGAGCATGAGCGTGCCGATCAGCTCCACCCACCCGTCGCCGCGCACCTGTCCGTCCTTGCGGAAGAAGTTGGTGAAGACCGCTTCCGCCAGAATGAAGGCGGCGAAGATCGCCAGGATCGCTATCAGTTCCGGTTTCATGACCGTATCTCCCCTTGTTCCCTCTTGGGTCCCCGATTGCGGGTCGCGGCGCTTTTCACGCTCTGCGGGGAGGAGTGTGCCGCCGAAAGGGCGGGGCGTCAAATCAGGCAAGGTGAGTTGACCCAATCCGCAGTACGGACTATGTACAGAAATGAACATTCATTTCGCGGACAAGGACACGCAACGCCTGTTCGAGAGGCAGGATGTCCGCCGGTTCCGCGGCATCGAGCGGGCCGCGAGACGGAAGTTGCAGATTCTGAGTGCGGCGACGTCCTTGCAGGATTTGCGTCTGCCGCCCGGCAACCGGCTCGAAGCGCTGAAAGGCGACCGCAAGGGTTGGCACTCGATCCGCGTCGATAGGCAATGGCGTGTCGTGTTTCGGTGGACCGACGCCGGCCCAAGGGACATCGCCATCGTCGACTACCATTGAGCCCCACCAAGAGAGGACGGCTTATGCGAAAACTGGACCCCATCCATCCCGGTGAAATTCTCGGCGAGGAATATCTCAAACCGTCGGGCCTGTCGGCAACGGCGCTCGCCAAGCGCGTTGGTGTTCCGGCCAACCGGATCACCCGCCTCGTCGCGGGTCAGAGCTCCGTGACGGCGGACACGGCCCTGCGGCTGGCGCGCGCCTTCGGCACGTCGGCCCAGTTCTGGATGAACCTGCAGTCACAGTACGAGTTGCAAGCGGCTGAAGATAATGGGCTTGCGCTGGGCGACATCGAACCCGTTATCGCGGCCTGACGTCCTGCTGGCGACACTTCTGCTGTATCTGACCTAACGCGACGCCCAGGCGCGCTCCTCCGCGCTGATGCGGATGACGAGCACGGCGGCGTTGAGCGCGCCGAAGACGGCGGCGACTTGCCAGAGGCCGAGCACCAAGGGCGCGACGAGGATTTCGGCGATGACGAGCAGGTAGTTGGGGTGCGGGACCACGCCGAACGGGCCTTTGGTGACCTTCTGCTCGTCCGGGAGGACGATGATGCGGGTGGTCCAGCGCTTGCCTAACGTACCGAGGATGTAGACCCGCAAGGCTTGCAGCGCGGCGTAGACGAGCAGCCAGCCCATGATGACCGGGCCGCCGTGGCCGAGGACCACCATGGAAAGGATCCAGCCCGTGTGGACCGCGACAATGAGCGGGTAGTGGCCCGGGGAATGTTCCACGCCGCCTTGCGCGAGCAGCTGCTTCGTGTTTCGCGTCGCGATGGGCAGTTCGATCAGCCGTTCGAAGATAACGTAGGCGAGGAACAGCGCGGCGGCGATGTCGATGTCGAGGATCACGGCCGGTCGCTAGTCCACATAGATGGGCGCGAAGGCGGCCGAGAAGCCCGGGCCCAGCGCACAGGCCAGCAGCGGGTCGCCGGAGCCTTTTGCGTCGCCGCGTTTCAGGATGCGGTCGAGGACGAACAGCACGGTCGGCGCGCTCATATTGCCGTAATCCGTCAGCACGTCGCGTTCCACGTCGAGCGTGCCTTGGCCGAGCTCCAGCGAGGCCTCCAGCGCGTCGACGACCTTGGCGCCGCCCGGGTGGCTGACGAGGCGGCCCAGTGTTTCACGCGAAACACCCATCTGTTCGCAGGCTGCGTCGGCGCAGGCGCGCATCTCCTGCGTGACGAAATCGGGAATGCTCCGGTCGAACACGACGCCGAGGCCGTCTTCGTCCACTTCCCAGCCCATGATGGGCAGCGTGTCGTCCCACGTCTTGGACGCACCGCGCTCCACGCGGATGCCGGAGTCCTTGCCGTTGAGCGCGACCCCGGCGGCTCCGTCGCCGAACAGGATGGTCGCGATGATGTCGGCCTTTTTGGGCCGCGCCTTGCGGAAGGAGAGCGTGCAGGTTTCCACGACCACGAGCAGGACTTTCGCGTCCGGATTGGCGGCGGCGAGTTCGCGCGCGACATTCAGCCCGGAGATGCCGCCCGCGCAACCCAGCCCGAAGAGCGGCACACGAAGCGCGTCATCCCGGAAGCCCATACAGCCCTTGGCCTGGGCTTCGAGCGTGGGCGTCGCGATACCCGTGGAGCTGACGGTCACGAGCACGTCGACTTCGTCCGCGCTCCAACCCGCCGCGTCCAGCGCCTTCGTGGCCGCGTCGATGTAGAGATCCGTCGCCCCGTCCATGTAGCGGGCGTTGCGGTCCGTCCAGCCGCCCGCATTTTCGAACCAGTCGAACGGCGCGACCGAATAGCGGCAGCGCACGCCGGATGTGTCGAAGACGGGCGCGAGGCGGTCGAAGCCCTTGAAGCGCGGCCCCAGGATTTCATGCGCGCGGTCGCGCACCTCGTCTTGGGGCAGGGCGTGAGGCGGCACGCAGGTGGACAGGCCTTGGATGTAGACGCTCATTGCATGGATGATTGGCAGGAATGAGCGTTGACGGATAGGCCCGGAATCTCACAGTTCCGGCACTTCAGTTATCGAGAGAGCTTTCGAAAGGGATATCATGGCCATCAAGACGCGCTTCACCGAAGAGTTCGGAATCGAAAAACCCATCGTCCAGGGCGGCATGCAGTGGGTAGGCTACGCCGAAATGGTTGCGCCGGTCGCAAACGCGGGCTGCCTCG
>CAYULR010000052.1:0-12354 GCA_964445685.1 uncultured Algimonas sp. | reverse complement strand
GGTAGGGCTCGACCGGAACGGTGGTGCACGCGCCGAGCATCAGCGCGACCGCGCCGACGATCAGCCCGGACGGGGATAGCGTCGCCCGCAAGCCGCCTTTCGGCAGGCCGCGCTTGGAATTGCTGTCGCGCTCACGCATAATCAGTCCTTCACCCATACAGTCGAACCCGCCACCCGCGCGGGGCGGAAGGTCCTCCTATCAACTCGTCCCCTATAAGCGCGTCCTCTCTTCCGCAACATGAAGAGGATGAACAGCCGGACAGCCAAGTGCCCACACCCGAGGCCTCTGCGCCCGACGCGCTTGCGCCCGGCCTGTACGTCGTCGCCACGCCCATCGGCAATCTGCGGGACATAACGCTGCGGGCGCTCGATGTGTTGCGCGCGGCCGACCAGATCGTGGCCGAGGACACGCGCGTCGCCGCCAAGCTGCTCTCCGCCCATGGGATCGAGGCCTCTGTCACCGCCTATCATGACCATAATGCGGCGAAGCGCGCGCCCGCGCTGGTCAAGGCGCTGAAGAAGGGCGCGACCATCGCGCTGATCTCGGACGCGGGCACGCCGCTGGTCAGCGATCCGGGCTTCCGCCTCGTGCGCGCCGCCAGCGAAGCGGGCATCGACGTCGTGCCTCTGCCGGGACCCAGCGCCGTGCTGGCCGCGCTGGTGAAGTCCGGCCTGCCCAGCGACCGTTTCTTCTTCGCGGGATTCCTGCCACCGCGCACCGTCGCCCGACAGCGCGAGATCGAGGTTCTGCGCAACGTGCCGGGCACGCTGATCCTGTTCGAGACGGGGCCGCGCATCGAGGCGTGCCTGCGCGATCTGGCGGCGGGCCTGGGCGACCGCCCGGCGGTGCTCTGCCGGGAGCTGACAAAGCGCTACGAGGAAGCGCGGCGCGGAACGCTCTCGTCGCTGGCTGACGGTGTTTCGCAGGACGCGCCGCGCGGGGAGCTCGTGGTGCTGGTCGGCGGACCGGAAGAGGCGCGCTGGGACGGGGACGTGGTGCGCGAGGCGCTGCGCGACCGGCTGGAAACGCTGAAGCTCAAGGCCGCCTGCGCGGAACTGGCCGAAGTGTCGGGCTGGTCCAAGCGCGAGCTCTATGCGCTCGGCCTGTCGCTGAAGAGTTGAGCCGGGAGACCCGCAAACGCGCCGAAGCGGTAGGCCGACGCGCCGAAACTCTGGCCGCCCTCTATCTGCGCCTGACGGGGCACCGCATCCTCGCCCGCCGCTTCCGCAGCTCGTCCGGGGAAGTCGACCTGGTCGCGCGGCGGGGACAGACGCTCGTCTTCGCGGAGGTCAAGCATCGCGCCGGGGACGACCCCGCGCCGGAGCCTGTCTCAGCGCGCTCCGAGGAACGCATCGTCCGAACGGCGGAAACCTTCCTGTCGCGCCATCCACGCCATGTGAAGGAGGGCTGCGCGCTGCGGTTCGACATCATCGTGGTGCGCCCGCGTCTGCGCATGGAGCACCGCAGGGACGTTTTCCGGGGCTGGTGACGTTAACCGCTTGGTGACGACGTTTCTTTATCCTTCCCTAATGACCCGTGCCATCCGACACCTGACCACCGCCTTTCTCGCCGCCAGTCTTCTGTCCGGCTGTGCTGTCGCGACAGCCAGCCTGAGCAAGAACGACGAGCGCACCTTCGTCGGGTCGCTGGGCGACCTGAACGCCGGACGGGCCGTGGAAGCGCGCATGAAACGCGCGCACGACTACGAACTGCGCGGCGTTGATGTCGAAGTCTCCGAAGGCGTCGTGCTGCTCTCCGGCAATGTGCCGCGCCAGGAAGACCGGATCGAGGCCGCGCGCATCGCCTGGTCCGCGCCGGGGATCGCGCAGGTCGGCAACGAGATCATGGGCGGCGACAAGCAGCGCCTCATCCGCAACACCAAGGACGGGCTGCTGGAAAAGTCGGTCCGCACGCGCCTTGCCGTCGACAAATACGTCAAGGGCTCCAACTACAACATCGAGACGCATGACGGCATCGTCTACCTGCTCGGCGTGGCCCGCGACCCGCGCGAGCTCGACCGCGCCGCGCGCATCGCCGCCATGACCCGCGGCACGCGCGAAGTCGTCTCCTATGTCCGTCTCGCGGACCAGACGGTGGACGTCGCCGCGATGGAATGGTCCGGCGCAGGTCCGGCCGCTCCGCCGTCGCGTCGCCAGCTGCCCGACTTCGTCACCAGCGAGCCGCTTCCGCCCGTGGACAGCGTCCCGACGCCCGCACCCATGCGCCAGGCTCCGTCCGGCGAATCCGTTCCCTATTCCGCGCCGGGATCGCCCTATGCGCTCGGCGACAACACCACGCCGCCGGTCGATCCGAATGCGGAGCCCTTCTACATCGACCCCAGCACGGGCCGCCAGATCCAGGTCCGCACGCAGCGCTAGGCCCGTGGATGCGTTCGACCGCCGTCTGCTGGCGCTGGTCCAGCGCGACAACCGACGCACGCATGAGGATCTCGGCCGCGAGATCGGCCTGTCGCCCAGCGCGGTGCGCCGCCGACTGACGCAGCTCCGCCGCGACGGCGTGATTGCCGCCGACGTGGCCCTGCTCGACCCGGCGCGACTGGGCGAGACCGTGATCCTTCTGGTCCGCATGGATGTGGAAAGCCCCGAGACATACCAGACCATGGAAGACCGGGTCATGGCGAGCCCGAACGTGATGCAATGCTATTCCGTCTGCGGGGAGAACGATTTCGTCATCGTCGCTCACTTCCCGACGCTCGGCGATTTCGACCGCTGGGCAAAGTCGAGCCTCATGTCCGACCCGGCCATCTCACGATACACCAGCCATGTGGTGACAGGCCGGGTGAAATACGACACGGCCATCGCTCTGGCGGAAGAAGCTTGATGAGAGCGCTGGAGTGGCGCTTTCCGCTATATGGATGGCGGAAAACGCCGGGATAGGCGGGCGTCCATCCGCTACGAAGCGTTCATGACCCGATACACACGCCCTCTTCTTACCGCTCTCTTCTGCGCTCCTTTCTGGGCCGCAGCCCTGCCCGCCTTCGCCGACCCGGTCCGGTTCGCGCCGGACGCGTTGCAGCAGGACGGGCGCATCACGCTGACGCCGGGCTTTTCCCCCGATGGCCGGACGCTCTACATGGCGCAGTCGGACTGCACGCCCATCTGGGAGTGTCCGCAGCGCTTGAAACGCTCCGTGCTGACAGACGGCGTGTGGAGTGCGCCGGAGACCGTGCCGCTGCCGCGCGGCGTGGGGCCCGGTGAGCCGCGCGCCGACTATCCCAGCGTCACCCCGAACGGCACGCGGCTGCTCTTCTCCTGGTCGGGCCAGTTGGAAACGGATGCGCGGACCGGGGATTTCGAGAACTTCGACCTCTTCTCCCTCGACCTCACCGACCCGGAGGCCCGCCCCGAACGGCTCGTCGGTCCGGACTTGAACCGTGTCCGGCAAGGTCGGGTGAAAACGCTGCGCTACGTCAATAATGAAAACGCGCCCGTGCTGACGCGGGACGGCGATCTCTATTTCTGGTCCGAACGGCTGGACGGTCCGGGGGAGCGGGACATCTACGTTGCGCGCTCGGACGGGCAGGGCGGCTTTCTGCGGGCCGAAGCCCTGCCGGGACCCATCAATTCGGCGGCGCGCGACGACGGGTCCTGGGTGCATCCGTCAGGACGGCTCATGCTGCTGACGCATAATGAACGCGGCGGCCAAGGCGGCGCGGATTTGTTCGTCAGCGTGCTGGAAGACGGCGCATGGTCGGATCCGGTCAATCTGGGTCCCGGCGTCAACAGCCCGGCGGCGGATTTCGCCGCGACCCTGCACCCGGACGGGATGCGGATCGTCTTCACCTCGACGCGGCCCGTCACGCCGGACCGGGACGGCATCTTGCAGGTCTGGGTCGCGGCTGTGTCCGACAGTCCGCCCCTCGTGGACGCGTTGGCGCGGGCCGGGCTCTAGAGCCACGCCTCCTGCGCGTCCGCTTTCCAACCGACCGTGGTCGTGTCGCCGTCCGTGATGGCGGGGCGTTTCATCAAAGTCGGGTGCGCCTCGATCAGCTGGACCGCGCGGACATTGTCGAGACCCGTCTTGGACGGCTCGTCCAGCGCGCGCCAGGTGGTGGAGCGGCGGTTCAGCGCGGCTTCGTATCCGACGGCGTCGACGATGGCGGCAATGTCCTCGCGGCTCATCCCGTCGGCGCGCACGTCGATCAGCTCGAACGGCTTGCCCGCCGCCTCCAGCGCTTTCACCGCCTTGCGGCACGTGTCGCAGGCTTTGAGGGCGTAGACCTTCATGCTGTGTCCTTTCCGGAAAGTCCGTCGATGAAGCCGAGGATCAGCGCGTAGACATCCTCCCGGCCCGTATCGTTGTGCATTTCGTGCTCCACGCCTTCGAACGTCTCGAAGCGCCCGCCCGCAGCCTCGCAGGCGGCGCGGCTGGCGGCGTAGTCCGTCAGCTGGTCGCCCGGCGAATGGTAGACGAGCAGCGGCAGGGTGCACTGCGCGGCGTTGCGCGTGATCGACGCGCCCGTATCGACCATGCCGACGGCTGTCCTCAGCCCCAGCTTCCCGTGGGTCAGCGGGTCGTCCTCATAGGCGGACTGCTCTTCGGGCAGGCTGGAAATCTTCGTGCCGTCGATGGGCTGGGCAAGGGCGAGCCTGGGCGCGATCTTTGCGAGGCCGCGCATGATGGCTTCCAGCGGTTTGGGCGGGGCGTCGGCCAGCGCGACGAGCGGGGCGGAGGCGATGACGGCGTCCACGCCGGGCGCGCCGCTATGCACGCCGCTGTGGACGCCATAGTCCAGCACGATGCCGCCACCCATCGAATGGCCGAACAGCACGAGCGGCCCGTCCACGCCGGCATGGAGGTCGCGCGCCCGGTCCAGCAGCGCGGCGAGATCCGCGCGGAAATCGTCATAGCCCGATACCACGCCGCGTTTGCCGTCGCTCTCTCCGTGTCCGCGAAGGTCCGCCGCCACGACCTGGACGCCTGCCGCTGTCAGCGCGTCGGCCATGGGCTGGTAGCGCCCGGCATGTTCGCCGAAACCGTGCACCAGCGCCAGCGTGGCGCGCGGCGCGGCGGCCGCCCAGTGCCGGCCCTGCAGCGACGTGCCGTCGGCGGAGCTGAGGGTGAATCGTTTTGCGTCGGTCATGACTGTGCCTCGTTCCAGACGGCCGTGCCGTAGGCCAGCACCTCGCAGCCGCTCATGGCGGAGCTGCTATTGCCGAGGTTGGAGCTGACGAGGCGGATATTGTGGACAGCGCTCGCGCCGCGTTCGCGCGCCGTTTCCGCCATGCGCAGCACGGCTTCGCGCCGGGCGCGCTCCATGAAGCGTTCATGCATCCGGAAGCGGCCGCCGAGCAGCTTTCGCAGCACCACGGCGACGCGGCGGAAATAGTCGTACGCCACGACGGTCGAACCGATGACAAGCTCGCCCCTATCGCCGGAGACATGGCCGGTATTGGTCAGCAGCATCGGGCCCAGCGCCGCCTCGCGCGCGTCCAGGTCGCGGATGTGCCGGTTGTGCGCCGCCGTGCCGAACAGGAATCCCACCAGCAAAAGCGCCAGGAACGGGCCCAGCGAAAAGGAGACGGAAATCAGGATGTCGCGCAGAACGTCCGGCACGGAGCGCCCCTATTCGGCCCAGACGGCCGTGCCGTAGGCATAGAGTTCCGACGCGCCGCTGGTCACGGAACTGGTCGACAGGCGCACATTGACGACGGCGTTGGCCCCCTGGGCCTTCGCGTCCTCCACCATGCGGCGCAGCGCGTCGCGGCGGGCCTCCTCCAGCAATTCCGTGTAGCCGCGCAGCTCTCCGCCGACGATGTTCTTGAGTCCCGCTGCGATGTCCCGCCCGACATGCTTGGCGCGCACGACATTGCCCTGCGCCAGTCCGATATGCCGCACGATGGTGCGGCCCGGAATGGTTTCGGTGTTGGTCAGCAGGATGTCGTCGCTCATGGCTGTCCTGCTGACACGAAAAATCCTGCCCGGCAACGCCGAGCAGGATCAGATAGTGCGAGCGATTGCTCTCGGCGCGCCAGCGAGGGGCAGGCGGCGCCTCGGTCAGGTCCTAGTACGTGCGACCCAGCACACCATCGATGCCGTGGATGTAGCCGTTGCTGAACTGGTTGTCCGGGGCGTTGACCGTGTAGGCATAGTCGTTGCGGTCGATGACCTTGATCGTGCCGTCCATGTCGACGAAGCGCAGCGTGTCGCCCGACAGGGTCGTGACCGTGTACGAACCGTTGTTCATCTTCAGCTTCTTGGCCAGGTCGGCGGAGCTGATGCGGCCGGCGACCGTGTGATATTTCAGCGTGTCGGCCAGCTGTGCCTGGGACAGACCCGTCAGGTCCATGCCGGAGAAGGCGGCGTTGTTCGGGGCGAAGACCGTGTACTCGTCCGTGCCGTCGAAGGTCGCGGCCAGACCGGCCGTGCCGATGGCGCCGTAGACGGTGCTGTAGTCGTTCAGGTCGGCGGCACCGTTCGTGATGGTGCGGTCCGTGTAGATCACGCGCGATGCGACGGCGGTCGGTGCGACGCTCGTGGACGTGACCACGGCTTCGAACTGATCGTTGTCGTCGACGCCGAACTGCATTTCGTCCGGAAGATCGACGTCGTTATTCGTGGCGGCGTACTGGTCGGCCGTGGAATCGGTGTCGACGTAGAACTTCGGGTCGGTCGTGCTGGCGCAGGCGGCGAGAACGAAAGCAGTGACGGCTGCGGTGCCGAGTTTAAGATGTCCCATCATGGTAATTTCCTTGGTTTCTTCGGGGGTTGGGGATGGCCGAACAACGAGGTTAACGGCTTTGGGTTCCGCTTGCGTCTGTAAGTCCCGTGCGGCAAAGCGCCCGCCATGACGTCCCAATCCCCCGCTCCGTCCTCCTTGCGCGTGGCCTTCCAGATGGACCCGATGGAAGGCGTCGACATTGCGGGCGACACGAGTTTCGTCCTCGCGCTGGAGGCGCAGAACCGGGGCGCGCAGCTCTTCGAATACGGACCCCAGCACCTCGTCTACGACCAGGGCCGGGTGGTCGCCCACGCCCGCCCGATGGTGCTGCGCAACGAGCCGGGAAACCACGTCTCGTTCGAAGACCGGCGCGCCGTCGACCTGGCGGACGGTGTGGACGTGGTCTGGATGCGCCAGGACCCGCCCTTCGACATGTCCTATATCACGGCGTGCCACCTGCTGGAACGGCTGAAAGGTCATACGCTCGTGGCCAATGATCCGGAATGGGTGCGGTCGTGTCCGGAAAAGATCGTGCCGCTGGACTATGCCCACCTGATGCCGCCGACCATGATCTCGCGGTCCAAGGAGGCGATCGACGGCTTCCGCGCCGAACACGGCACGATCATCCTCAAGCCGCTCTACGGCAATGGCGGGGCGGGCATCTTCAAGGTCGCGCCGGACGATTCCAACTATTCCTCCCTGCTGGAGACCTTCTTCGAGATCAGCCGCGAACCCGTCATGGCGCAGGCGTTCATTCCGGAAGTGAGCGCGGGCGACAAACGCATCCTCATCGTGGACGGAGAGCTGGCGGGCGGCTTCAACCGCGTACCGCTGAAGGGCGAGACGCGCTCCAACATGCATGTGGGCGGGCTGGCTGAACCGGTGGAACTGACCGAGAAAGATATCGCCATCGCCGAGGAACTCGGCCCGATGCTGCGCGAACGCGGGCAGATCCTGGTGGGCATCGACGTGATCGCCGGACGCCTGACAGAGATCAACCTGACCAGCCCCACCGGCGTGCACGAGCTGCGGCGCTTCACGGGCGTGGACGCGGCCGTTCTCAGCTGGGACGCGATCGAACGCAGGCTCGGCCGGACGTCCTGACCAGCGGTCAGGACCAGCGCTCCGGGCGGAGGGGCGCTCCTGGCAGGATTGCCGGGCACTTTAAAGCCCGGTTTTCCCGCGGCCGAAAATAAACCTCAATTATTACAGTAACGTCGGTTAAGCTTTCCGGGCTGTGCCGGAATGTCGCGTTGTTTGGTGCGTATAGAGGACATGCGACCTCTCGCCCCGTCTCACGCCCTGTCTCACGGCCCCGCTGCCAAGCCCGCCACCATTGCCATCGTGACCTTGCCCCTGTCCGGGCACATGCGGCCCATGATGTCGGCGGCGCGGGCCTTGCGCGCTGCGGGCCACCGCCCGGTCGTGGTCGGCCCGCTGGACCTCGTCGCGCGCGTTCCCAACGATGTAGAAAGCCTCGCCATCGGCCAGGGCGACCTGCCGCGCGGAGAGCTGGACGCCATGTGCGACTGCCTGTCGCGCATGACCTCGTTCGCGGACATGCGCCAGATGTTCGCCACGGTCGCGACCCTCTCGAAATTCTACCTCGACCACCTGCCAGCCGCGATAGAACGGCTCGAGGCGTCGGTCCTTCTGCACGACCAGCTGGAACCGGGCGCGGGCCTGGTGGGCCGGGCGCTCGAACGCGACACGGCGCTGCGCCATGTCAGCCTCGCCTGCGCGCTTCCCATGAACCGCGAACCCAGCGTGCCGCCGCCCTTCATGGGCTGGCGCTACCGTCCGGGCCGTTTCGGCGCGTGGCTGAACGGCGGCTACTACACGGTGGTGGATGCGATGTTGTCCGCACAGGGCCGCGTGCTGGCCGACGGCGCGGCGCGCTTGGGCCTGACCAAGCCGGACACACTGGAGAAATGGCAGCGCGGCTGGTCCGTCGATGACGGTCTGTCGCGCACGGCCGACCTCGCGCAAGGCCTCGCCAGTCTCGATTATCCGCGCGAACGCCCGCCCGTCTATCTCGGCCCGCTGCGCGACGACGCGAAGCCCTATCCGGGTCTGGACACGATCGCGGCGGAACGCGACGGCAGGCCGCTCTGCTTCATCTCGCTCGGCTCGCTCATGGGCGGGCGCGCCCCGGTGCTCTCCGCCATGGCCGAAGCCGCGACCGCGCGGGGGCTGCAGCCCGTGGTGGTGCACGGCGGACGGCTCGAAGACGCCGCCTCGCTGATGCCGCGCGGGACCATCGTCCGCGATTTCCTCGACCAGCAGGCGGTGCTGGGCGAAGCCGCCGCCGCCATCGTCCATGGCGGCTACAACTCCACGACGGACGCGGTCGCCGCCGGCGTTCCGCTCGTCACCGTCCCGCTCGCCTTCGAACAGAGCGCCATCGCCGCCCGCGTGGAACGCGCCGGGCTGGGGCGCACCGTGTCGGCCAAGGGACCGAGCCTATCGCAGCGCATCCGCCTTGCCCTGGGCGACGTGATGGCGTCTGAAACAATCCAGCAGGCCGCCCGCCGCGCCCGTTTCGAAGCGCTTGCCGCGCCCGGGCTGGCGGGTCTCGTGGCCGCCGTGGAAGGCGTGCCCGCACCCGCAAACCCGCCGCGCCCGGTGCCGTTGGGGCAGCTCTCGCCCCAGGCCTCTCCGGTCCCCGAAGCGGCGGAATAGGACATGTCTCGGAACGGATTGTCGCACCCCGCGTTGTGAAGAGGACCGGTGGCGCTTCGCGCTGCCTTGGGTCCGAATACCACTTAACGGGAGACCGACATGAACAACGAGATCAACAAAAAAGGCCTGGGTTTTGCAGGTTTGGTGCTGGCTGCGACGCTGTCGCTGGCCGCGTGCAACACGATCGAAGGCGCTGGCAAAGACATAGAGAATGCCGGCGAAGTCGTCCAGGACGCCGCCGACGGCTAGGCTTCCACAGCACAGCAAAAAGAAAAGGCCGCCTTCCTTGCCGGGAAGGCGGCCTTTTTTATGCGCGAGCGGCGTTTCGCCCGGCGGATGATCTTCCGCGCGCTAGATCCGTTCCGTCACCCGGATCGCCGCGTGGCAGCCCGTGCGGATGACGCGAGACAGCACGGCGTAGCCGGGCGCTTCGCGCGCCCCGCCCGCCACGGCGGTGTCGTGGTGGTGGAGCTCGTCTTCGCGGAATTCCCGGAAGGTCGCGGCCAGCGCCGGCTCGTCCGCGTCGATCTCTTCCGCCTGCTCGGCATAGTGGCCCTCGATGACGGACTCCACGGCTTCGGTGCAGGCATGGGCGGCCTTTTCGCCCATCAGCGCGGTCACGACGCCCAGCCCGTAGCCTGCGGCGTTCCAGAGCGGCGCCATCACGGTCGGGCGGACCTCGCGTTCCACCAGCAGTTTGTCGAAGGCGTCGAGATGTTTCTGCTCCTCGGCCTCCATCTCGGCCAGTTGCGCGGCGATGGGCGCGGTGGCGGGGCTGCGCCCGAATACGGCCTGCTGCCCGCGATAGATGGCGACGGCGCCGTACTCGCCCGCATGGTCGACGCGCAGCATTTCCGCCACGCGGCGCGGCGTGGGCAGGGCGGGTTTGGTCTTCAGTCTCGGTTTCATGCGGCCTTTCCTTTCCCGAATCCCAGCTTGGCGGTTCCCAAAGCCCCCAGCAGGGAGATCAGCGCGTTCCAGCCCGCCATGGACAGGCCCAGGAACGACCAGACGACGTCGGAACAGGCGATCGGTTCCACCGGACCGTCCAGGAAGGACAGCGGATCGTCCGGGTCGATGGCGCCCAGCTCTCCGATCGGCGCGGCGGCGCAAGCCTTGGGGCCGTCCCACCAGCCGAACTCGACCCCGACATGGAAGGACGCCACGCCTGCGGATACCAGCAGCAGCGCGACCAGAAGGCCCGGCCCCAACCAGAACGGCAATCCGCGCGCCCGGCCGTCCGGGCCTTCGCCGAAGGCCGCCCGCGCCAGCAGCACGGCCACGGCGACCGCCAGGACCGCCTTGTGCGCGTCGCGCTGCCAGTAGCACATGATGCAGGGCGCGTAGCCGAAGCCGTACTGGAAGATCCAAGCCCCGCAGAGCAGGCCCAGCGACAGCGCGCCCGCAAACAGGGCGGCGCGCGCGTCTCGGTATTTCAGCAACGGTGTCATGGGATCTATATAAGCACACCCGCCCGCCCTGTCAGTGTTACAAAACGCACGGGTGCGAGAGCGGAAGTACGGGCAGAGGCATAGGTAAGGGCTAGGGCAGGGACCGGACGCGCGTCGATGGGCTGCGTCCGGGTCTTGGCCGGGAACATCCGCACGCCTAGAGCCGTTGGCGTTGCAATCCGTTAACCCTCTTCGCGGCAAACCCCGTCCCATGGCCCCCAAGCACGCCCCCACAGCCAGTACGCCGCCGCTCGGCGCCCGACTGCGCGCGCAGCGCGTGGCGATGGGCCTGTCGCTGGACGACGCGGCGCGCCGGTCCGGCGTGCGGCCCGAATTCATCGGCGCGCTGGAACGCCACGACCTGAACGCCCTGCCCACCATCGGCTACGGCCTCGGCTATGTGCGGGCCTATGCGCGCGTACTCGGCCTCGACACGCAGCAAGCGGTGGAGGACTTCAAGCGCGACAGTTCCGTGCCGCGCGACCTCGACCGCCCGGACCAGCCGCACTTCGTGCCGCGCACGCGCCGCCGTCTGCCGCGCGGACTCGCGCCAGGTCTGGGCGTGGTGGCGGCCGTCGTCATGCTGGGCACCTGGTACGGGCTGCAGCTCGACACGGTCGCCGCGCCCAATCCGGACGTGGTGCGTTTCGACCCCGAAGCGACCGAACCCGCCGCGCCGGTGCCGGACACGGTGCTGACCCTGCGCACCAGCGCGCCCAGCTGGGTGCGCATCACCGACCCGCGCGGCCGCCGAGTAGTGAACCGCGTCTTCATCACGGGCGAAAGCTGGCAGATGGATGTGGGCCGGGCCTACACGCTGGATGTGCGCGACTCCGGCGCGGTGGAAATCCTCGTGGGCGAAACCAGCCTGGGACCGCTCGGCACGCCGGGCGAGCCGATGGACGGGGTGAACCTGTCCGCGATCCGCTGAAGGATGACGCAGCGCCGCCTTTAAACCGTCACGCGTTTCGGCTACGGCCCGCTCCATGAGCTCCCAACCCTCCTCACTCGCCGCCGTCCGCCCCTGGCGCACCATCGAGCGACGCCCCTCGCGAAAGATCAAGGTCGGCTCCGTCGAGGTCGGCGGGGACGCGCCCATCGCGGTGCAGTCCATGACCAACACGCTGACCCACGATGTGGACGCGACGGTCGGGCAGATCCGGCGGCTCGAGGATGTCGGCGCGGACATTGTGCGCGTCTCGGTCCCCGATCCCGAAAGCAGCGCGGCGATGCGCGCCATCGTCGACCAGGTCAGCGTCCCACTCGTTGCGGACATCCACTTCCACTACAAACGCGGCATCGAGGCGGCGGACGCCGGCGCGGCGTGCCTGCGCATCAATCCCGGCAATATCGGTGGCCAGGCCCGCGTGAAGGAAGTCGTCGCGGCGGCGCGCGCGAATGGCTGTTCCATCCGGATCGGCGTGAACGGCGGCAGCCTCGAACGCGACCTGCTGGAGAAATACGGCGAGCCCTGTCCCGAGGCCATGGTCGAGAGCGCGCTGATGCATGCCCGCATGCTCGATGATGAAGGCTTTCAC
>CAYULR010000051.1:9192-12380 GCA_964445685.1 uncultured Algimonas sp. | reverse complement strand
CAGGCTTCCCTTGCGCTTGCCCTGCTGCGTGCGGTCGATTTCCAGCGAGGCGCGGGTGGCGGCGTCGATCGACAGCCAGCCGGAGCGCTCCACGCGCCGCGGAGCGGACAGGGCCGCGCGGCCGCCTGCCTGCGTGAGCTCCACATAGTCGACCAAGGCTCCGGCCGCCCGGATCTCTTCGGGGGTGAAATCGCCGAACCCGTCCAGCGACGAGACCTTGAACCGGTCGGAGAGTAGCCGTTCGCCCGCGCGGCGGTCGAACTTGGTCGGCGGCAGCGGCGTCAGGGACAGGCCGTGATCGGCCCAGTCCGCGAAATCGGTTTCGGGCAGCAGAAGCTCGCTCGGGCGCAGCGCGCTGACTTCCGCCTCCAGCGACCCGGGGTCGACGGCGCAGGTATGGAAAGACCCATCCGAGACATCCGCCCAGGCCAGCGCCGCATCGCCTGCCAGCCCCTTGACCACGGCGGCGAGGATATTGGCGTTGCGCGCCTCCAGCAACGTGTCTTCAGAGAGGGTGCCGGGCGTGACGAGGCGGACGACTTCGCGCCGGACGACGGACTTCGACCCGCGCTTCTTGGCTTCCGCCGGGTCTTCGGTCTGTTCGCAGACGGCGACGCGGAAACCCGCCTTGATGAGCCGCGCGAGGTAGTTTTCCGCCGCGTGGACCGGGACGCCGCACATGGGGATCGGCTCGCCCAGATGTTTGCCGCGCTTGGTCAGGGCGATGTCGAGCGAAGCAGCCGCGCGCACCGCGTCGTCGAAGAACAATTCGTAGAAATCGCCCATCCGGTAGAAGAGCAGCGCTTCGCCGCCGACCTCGTCCTTGATGGCGAGATATTGCGCCATCATCGGCGTGGGCTTGGCTGTCACGGCAGTCGTCATGGCTTTGGATAGCGTGTCGCAAAGCCGCCAGGGGCGCAAGAGTGCGCGCCTCCCGAGACGGTGAGTAACGTCCGCTTGGCGCACCCGTGGCTTTCGCCTAAGCGAAGAGCCGAACCACCGGGGACAAACGCTTGACCGCAACGACTGCCGACACCTCGCCACAGCCCACCTCCAAGCCAACCACGCGCGAGGCCCTGCGCGCGGCGGTGCGCGACCGCCAAGTGCTGGCCATGCTCATTCTCGGCCTTGCGTCCGGCCTGCCCTACGCGGCGGTCGGCGGGACATTGAATGCGTGGCTGACGACAGCCGGCGTGAAGCCCACCGCCATCGGCCTGCTGTCCTGGGCGATCCTGGCCTATTCGTTCAAGTTCATGTGGGCGGCGGCGTTGCAGTCGCGGCGCGTGCCGCTGGGCCTGAAGATTGGCCCACGCCGGGCGTGGATGGCGATCTTCCTTGGCTGCGGCGTGGTCGGCATGGCGGTGCTGTCCTTTTCCAACCCGCCGGAGGGGCTGGGCCGCATTGCGCTGATCAGCGTGCTGATCGCGCTGGCATCGGCCAGCTTCGACATCGTGCTGGCCGCCTGGCGGATCGAGTCGGCGCGCGACGACACGCATCTGGACGTGCTGTCGGCGGTGGAGCAGTTCGGCTACCGGATCGCGTCCTGGGTCGGCGGGTTCGTGGCGCTGATCCTGGCGGACTATTTCGGCTGGCGGCCGACCTTCTTCACCATCACCGCATTGCTGGCCCTCAGCGGCTTGGGCATCTGGCTGGCCGCGCCGACCCGGCTCCGGGACGCGGAGCTGGACCTCTCCGTGATAGATTCCAACCTGTCGCCCGTGCAGCGCACCATAGGCACGCTCGTCGTTCTGGCCGGGTGGATCACGGCGCTCTGGCTGCTGGTCGATTTCATGAGCGCGGCCCTGACGGACCCGGCGAACAACAGCGCGCGCGATTTCATCCGCACGCAAGGCCCGCTCGTCGTCGTGCTGACAGTCGTGTGGCTCGGCGTCGTCTCGGCGCTGATGGTGTGGCTGAACGGGCGCGGCCAGGCCGTTGGACCCGCCAAGGCGCAGTCGGGCATCATGGCGGCGCTCTACTCGGCCATCGTCGTTCCGATGATGGAGCTTGTGCTGCGCCTGCGCTGGTCCGCCATCCTCGTGCTGCTGGTCGTGCTGTCCTACCGCTTCACCGACCTGATCTGGGGCAGCTTCGCCTATCCCTTCTATCTGGGCGAGAATTACGGCGCGCTCGGCCATACGCTGACCGAGGTGGGCTTCGCCTCCAAGCTGATGGGGGTCATCGCGACCATTCTGGGCATCGCGCTGGGCGGTTTGGCGATGTTGCGCTTCGGCCGCATGCCCGTTTTCTTCGTAGGGGCAGTGTTGGCCGCCGCCACGAACCTGCTCTTCGCGGACCTCGCCATCGGCGCGCCCTACACGGACCCGGTCATCACGGCGCTGCAGATCGACCATCTGTTCGAGGCGTTCGGCATGGATATCCGCATGGCGCGCCTGACAAGCGTCATCGCGCTGGAGAACATCGCCGTGGGCCTCGCCAGCGCGGCGTCGGTCGCCTACCTGTCGTCCATCGTGTCCAAGCGGTTCGCCGCCGTTCAGTACGCACTTCTCGCCAGCCTGATCATGCTGGTCGGCACGCTGGGACGCCCGGCCATCGGGCAGATCATCGAGACGGACGGGTTCGCGCGCGCTTTCATCATCTGCGCGGCGCTGGGCGGCGTGGCGAGCGTTCTGGCCTTGATCGAATGGATCCGGATCGCCCGGAAGGAGCGGCGGGAGGCCGCCTAGCTGATCAGCGGCCTAGCTGGCGAGCTTCTGCTCGCGGTTGGTCGTCCAGCGCAGCACCATTTCGGACAGTTCCTCCGCCGAGACGGGCTTGGTCATGAAGTCGTTCATGCCGGAGTCGAAGCATGCATTGCGGTCATCGTCGAACGCATTGGCCGTGAGCGCCACGATGGGCAGGTCCTTGGACACGTTCGGGAGCGCGCGGATCTTCCGCGTGGATTCCAGCCCGTCCATGTTGGGCATGCGCATATCCATGAAGATCATGTCGAAATCGCGCGCCTTCATGGCTTCCACGGCGAGCGCGCCGTCTTCGACCGTCTCCACCGTATGGCCGTCCGCTTCCAGGAGCGTGCGGGTCAGCAAGGCGTTGATGGCGTTGTCTTCGGCCAGCAAGATTGTGATGGCGTCCGGTTTCGGACCCGTGGAAGTGGAGGCTTCGGGTTCGGCTTGGAAACCGGGCAGCAGGCTCTCTTCTTCGCCCTCTCCGCCGCCCGCCTTGGCGAT
>CAYULR010000051.1:0-9182 GCA_964445685.1 uncultured Algimonas sp. | reverse complement strand
GTTCGAAGTCGCGTTCTTCCGGCGCGTGCATCGCGGCGGCCGCATGGCCTCCGGCGGCGGCGAGCTGGGTCGTTGCGTGCTGCACGGCGGCGATGTCGGCACTGGCGGCGTCGGCGGCACGTCCGTGCGGGTCGATTTCCGCCACATTCGAAACGGGCGGGGCGACCTGGATTTCGGCGACGGGCGCGGGTGCGGCAGCAGCAGCCGGAGCGACCTCGACAGGGGCGGCCTCGACATGTGGGGTCTGGACAGGCGCTGTCTGAACCGGCTCGGGCGCAGCCTGGACGGGCTGAGCCACGGGAATGTCCTGCACGGGCGGCGGCGTGGGCGCGGCAGGCTCTTGTTGAATTTGCTGGGCCTGTTGTGGCTGGGCTTGGACGGGCGCTTGCTGCTGCACCGGAGCCGCCTCGACAGGCGCGGGGGCTGGAGCCGGCGCGGGTTGCGCGGCAAAGGCGGTGACGTTGCGGGCCAGCGCGAAGGCGGACCCGTCCGCGCCGCATTGTTCGACCCAGTCATAGACTTGTTCGGGATGGCCGTTCGCGGCCGGGGTGCGGAGTTCGAAACGGTTGGGATGCGGGCCGGGCTGCGGCGCAGCCCATCCCTGGATCACCTGCCCTTGCCAGGCTTCGACGCTGCCGCCGAAGAGCTGCAGGAAGGCGGAATTGACGAACAGGACGCGGCCATAGGCGTCGCGTTTGAGCGCCGGGTCGGGCCAAGCCCAGAACTGGGCGGCGAAAATGTCGTCCGGAGACCGATTCATAATACCTCGCGTGGCGGCCTGCGCGAATCACGCAAAGCCCCCTCTCGCGTCTGCTTTGACCTATATCGTCTTAATGGCGTGTTACTTGGTCTCGAAAAACACGACCTTGGCGGACAAAGTTAACTATAAAAGGGGTTCCTGGGCGCGCGAGACGGCGAGGCCTGCCGTCCGACCGGGCCGGAGGCAGGTCGGGCACGGCGGTGCGACAGCGCTTCGGCGATGTGCAGGCGGCGCACGGAGTCCGATCCCGACAGGTCCGCCAGCGTCCGCGCCACGCGCAACGTCCGGTGATATCCCCGCGCCGTCAGGCCCAGCGTCTCCGCCGCCTTGATCAGCAGGGTCCGCCCGTCCTCGTCCGGTTGGGCCACGCGGTCGAGATCCGCTTGCGGCAGCTCCGTGTTGGTCAGACCCCCGTTGCGCTCCATCTGCACCGCCCTGGCCGCGGCAACGCGCGCGGCGACCTCGGCCGTGCCCTCGCTGGCGGGCGGCAGGGCGAGGTCGGCGGGCGTCACGGCGGGCACGTCGATCTGGATGTCGATGCGGTCCATGAAGGGACCGGACACGCGCGCCTGGTAATCGGACGCGCAGCGCGGACCCCGGCGGCAGGCCACGCCGTCCATTCCGCCGGAGCCGCAGCGGCACGGGTTCATGGCGGCAACCAACTGGAAGCGCGCCGGGTAGGTGATGTGGGCGTTGGCGCGCGCGACCGAGATGCGGCCCGTCTCCAGCGGCTGGCGCAGACTGTCGAGAACCTGAGGCGCGAATTCGGGGAGTTCGTCGAGGAACAGCACGCCCCGGTGCGCGAGGCTCGCCTCGCCCGGCTTGGCCTTGCCGCCCCCGCCGACGAGAGCGGGCATGGAGGCGCTGTGATGCGGGCTGCGGAAAGGCCGCGCCCGGGTCAATGCCCCGCGTTCCAGCAGCCCCGCGACCGAATGGATCATGGAGACGTCGAGCAGCTCGCGCGCGTCCAGTGGCGGGAGCAAGCCCGGCAGGCGCGCCGCCAGCATGGACTTGCCCGAACCGGGCGGGCCGACCATCAGCAGATTGTGCCCCCCGGCGGCGCAGATCTCCAGCGCGCGCTTGGCGCTTTCCTGCCCGCGGACGTCGCTCAGGTCCGGACCCGCGCCGAGCGGATCGACGAGGTCGCCCGCTTCGGGCCGCGACAGCACCTGCGTGCCTTTGAAATGATTGATGAGCCCCACCAGAGTGCGCGGCGCGAGCAGGGGAAGGTCCCCCGCCCACGCCGCTTCTGCCCCATTGGGCTCCGGGCAGATCAGTCCGAGGCCGTGGCTGTTCGCCATGACCGCGGCCGGCAGCGCGCCAGGCACGGCTGCCAGAGTTCCGTCGAGGGCCAGCTCGCCGATGGCGGCCTGACCCTCCAATGCGTCGGGCGGTACGACGCCCATCGCGCCCATCAGCCCGAGGGCGATGGGAAGATCGTAATGCGCGCCTTCCTTGGGAAGGTCGGCGGGCGCGAGGTTCACGGTCACCCGTTTGCCGTGGAGCGACAGCCCCAGCGCGGCAAAGGCCGAGACGACCCGTTCGCGGCTTTCCGCCACCGCCTTGTCGGCCAGGCCGACAATGGCGAAGTGGGCGCGTCCGGCGGTCGCGACCTGGACCTGGACGTCGACGCGGCGCGCTTCCGCGCCTTCGAACGCCACCGTGCTGATCCGAGCGACCATAATTCCGTCTCTTTTCCCGCGTTGAACGCCCTTAGAAGGAAACAGACGGAACAGAACAAATCAAGAACTTTCTGACGAATTCCATCCACAGGCAAGAAACCAGCCCCTCACGGAGCGCGCCATCTCGCTTGCCATCACGCTTGCCACCTCGCTTGCCTGCGCGCGAAGCGCGGCCCAGAACGCGGGCCATGACGGTTCTCGTGACAGGCTCTTCGGGCTGGCTGGGACGGCACCTCGTGGCGGCCCTTGCCGCGCGCGGCGACCGCGTGGTCGGGTTGGACGTCGTCACGGGCGGCGGCACCAGCGTCATCGGCAGCGTGAGCCATCGCGCCCTGGTCGACCGCCTTTTCGACGAGCACCGCTTTTCCGGCGTCATCCACGCAGGCGCGCTGCACAAGCCGGACATGGACCGACGGTCCGAACAGGACTTCATCGACATCAATGTCAGCGGAACGCTGAACCTTCTAGGCGCGGCCACGCGCTACGCCTCGCGCTTCGTGCTGACCTCCACCACCTCGCTGATGATCAGCCAGGCCATCAAGGACGGGCGCGACGACCGGGCGGTCTGGCTGAACGAAGACCACGGCCCCCTCGCCCCGCGCAACATTTACGGCGTCACCAAGCTGGCCGCCGAAGGCCTGTGCCGGCAGCACCACCTGGCGCACGGGCTGGACGTCATCGCGCTGCGCACGTCGCGTTTCTTCCCCGAGGACAACCCGAACATCGCGCTCAACGAATTGCTGAACCGCCGGGCGTCCGTCTCCGACATGGTGCGGGCGCATCTCCTGGCGCTGGACCAGGCGCGCAAGGTCGGCTTCGGCCTCTACATCGTCTCCGCGCCCACGCCGTTCACGCCCTCGGACCGGGCAGCCCTGCGGCGCGATGCGGCCAAGGTCGTCTGCTCGCGCTTTCCGGATGCGCGGCGCATCTACGCCCAGAAGGGCTGGACGCTGCCGCAGAGCATCGGGCGCATCTATGACGGAAGCCGCATCGAGAGGGAGCTCGGCTTTTCCTACGAGACGCGCTTCGGCGACGCGCTGGCCGCAGAGATGCGCGGGGAACGCTCGCCGCTGCTTCCCTCCCCGCCCCTGTCCGGAGCCCTTATCCCGTCATAGGTGTGATGATGGCCGCGCAGGCCTTGTCCGCGCGGCGGAGTCGCGCACTCTGCTTCCCAACGAGATCCAAAGGGTCCGAGCCAAGCGGGAGAGACGAGATGCATCCGAGACAGTTCGCCACCACCACGCCGGACGCCCCGGCCCTGTCCATGCTGGACGCGAACGGGGCGGTCACGGCCACCCTCACCTATGGGGAGCTGGACGCGCGCGCCAACCGCTACGCCCACGCTCTGCGGGCGCTAGGCCTGAACCGGGGCGACCGGTTCGCCGTGTGGAAGAAGAACAGCATGTCCTTCATTCCCATCTACTGGGCGGCGCAGCGCGCCGGACTGCTCATCTGTCCGGTCGCGACGCACCTGTCCTATGATGAGACGGACTACATCATCCGTGACTCGGGTTCGTCCGTCCTGATCACGGACGGCGCGGTGGGGCAGTCGCGCGACGTGGTCGCGGCCTTGCGCGCGGACAACCGCATGACGGACCGGATCTTCTGGACGGATTTCGAGATAGACGACCTGCCGGACTTCGACGCCTTCGCCGCCGACTTCCCGGAAACCCCCATCGCGGACGAAAGCGCGGGCTTCCACATGCTCTACAGCTCCGGGACGACCGGGCGGCCCAAGGGCGTGAAGGTGACGCTGCCGGACGAGGACGTTGAGACGCCGAGCTCCGCCCTGCCGCTTTTCGCGGGCCTGTTCGGGTTCGACGGGAACACGCGCTACCTCTCGCCCGCGCCGCTCTACCACGCCGCGCCGCTCGTCTACTGCCTCGCCGTGCAGCGCCTCGGCGGGCACGTGCTGGTCATGGACAAGTTCCGGGAAGAGACCTTCCTGAAGGCGATCCAGGACCAGGCCGTCACCCACACCCAGGTCGTACCGACCATGTTCGTGCGCCTGCTGAAACAGCCCGAAGAGTTGCGCTCACGCTACGATCTCACCTCACTGAAGCTTATCCTCCACGCCGCCGCGCCCTGCCCGGTCCATGTGAAGCACGCGGTCATCGACTGGTTCGGGCCGATCATCTCGGAATATTACGGCGGCTCGGAAGGCAACGGGCTGACGCACCTGACCGCGACGGAATGGCTGGCCAATCCGGGCTCGGTCGGGCGCGCCATCTGGGGAACGGTCCATATCTGCGACGCGGACACCGGCGCAGTCCTTGCCCCCGGAGAAACGGGCACGGTCTTTTTCGAAAGCGACGTCGAGTTCGAGTATCACGGCGACGACGAGAAGACGAAGAACGCCCGCCATCCCCGACACGGCAATTGGACCACGCTGGGCGATGTGGGTCACATGAATACGGACGGCTATCTGTTCCTGACCGACCGCAAGGCGAACATGATCATTTCGGGCGGGGTGAACATCTACCCGCAGGAAACGGAGAACGTGCTGCTCGGCCACCCGGACGTGCTGGACGCGGCGGTCCTGGGCGTGCCCTGCCCCGATATGGGCGAGCGGGTGAAGGCGTTCGTGCAGACCGTGCCGGGCGGCGCGCGCGACACGCTGGGCGAGGAACTGATCGCCTACGCCCGCGAACGGATCAGCCACGTGAAAGCGCCGAGGGAGGTGGAGATCGTGGAGACGCTGCCCCGGACGGAAAGCGGGAAGCTGCTGAAGCGGGTGCTGCTGGAGGCTTAGGATTGCAACGTCCCCGGCATTTATTGCCGGGGCCTCAGGCTTGGCTTGAGCAACAACTGGGCTGGTCAGCCGTGGTATCTATCCCGATGGAGGCCCCGGCAACGGGTGCCGGGGACAATGGCTATAACTAAGCTGGCCCGATGCACCGCAGCGACTTGAACGCCCGGCTGTCGCGCGGGAACAGCAACGGTTCATCCGAGACCCTCAACGGATCGCGCATCCAGTAGCCGCGCTCGCCATGCCCCAGCACCATCGCCCAGTGCGACCGGCCATTGGGCAGGAAGAAGCGCACGAGCGGATAGTCGCCCTGCGCCAGACATCCCTGGATCAGCGGATCGCTGACATTGCTGTGGAAGGTTGCCTTCACCCGTCCGCCGGAGACTTCCGAGATGCCCTTCCATTTCAGCAGCCCGCTATGGGTCAGGTTGTTCGAATCCGTCAGGCGGCGGTTCAGCTCGCCCGGATCGATGGGGTAGCCACTATTCGTCATGGCCATGGCGGCCGACGTCACCACGCAGCCTTCGCGCGCCAGCGTTCCGCCGCCCTTGCCCAATCGGTCCTGTCCCCAGCGCTTGTCCTTTTGCGAATAGGTCACGCGGTCCGACAGCAGGCCGGGAATGGCAGGCGAGACGTTCGGACGCTGCACGGGCGCGGGCACGGTCGTGCGGTTCGGAAGGCGGGTGCGCGCGGGCGCGGGTGCCGTGGCAGGGGCTCCAGCTGGGCCGGTATAGCCGCCATAGGCAGGCGGGTAGCCATAGTCCGGATAGCTGCCGCAACCGGCGAGCAGGAGGGAGGCGGCGGAGGCCGCGAGGATCAGGCGAACAAGCATGGCGCGCCCTTAAGGCGCGCGGCGTTAAATCCCGGTTACGAGGTTGCGGCCCTTTGCAGTCCGCGTGGTCACGATCGCGTCAAGCGGGTCGTCCTGGACGAAGTTGCCCGCCAGCGCCACGTCGCCCAGCGCGAGGAAGCGTGCACCGTGTTCCGTCTCGCCGACGACGACCACGTCCGCCTCCTCCCCGCGCTTGTAGCGCACCGTGTAGGAGACGATGCGCCCCGTGGGGTCCGGGTCCGACGCCAAGGCCACGCTCGGCGCGGGGCTCTCGCTCTTCAGCAGCCGCACTTCGCCGGGCGGCGTGCCGGAATAGCGCCCCGCCGCGTGCTTCGACGCCAGGCCGCCATTGGCGTAGACGACCGCCGTCTTGTCCGTGCCACGCACGGCGGCGTGGGCTTCGGCGATGCCGTGGAGCGAGTAGTTGTTTCCGGGACCGCCAAAGAAAGGCAGACCGCCCGTGAGCGTCATCACCGCGCCGTCGTCCAGACCGAGGATACGCTGAGCCTCCAGCGGCACGACCGGGAAGCAGCTGTAGAGATCGTAAAGGTCCGCATCACGGCCCACGCTGTCCAGCACGCGGCGCTGCGCTTCCGCGCGGTCTAGCCGTTCGCGCTCCATCGGCGTGGGCTCCGTGCATTCATCGTGCGCGTGCAGGAAGGTCACGTCCGTGCGGCCCATCGCCTTGGCGCAGCCATAGGTCGTCAGGATCACCGCCGCACCGAGGTTCACCCCGTCGCGCGCCACCATCGCCTTTGTGTAGGGGCTGTTGATCATGGGATTGCCGGGTCCGGGCGTGACGATGTCGTGGGCCGTCGGCGCGCTGCGCACATGGGCGAACGGATTGTCTGCGGCCACGCGGGCGAAGCCTTCCCAGATCGATGCCATGCGCTTCGCATACGCCTCCTTGGTTTCGCCGAACGCGGCCCGGCGGGCGGTTTCGAACAGACCGTAATATTGCGCGGGCGCGGCGATGCCGTGGGAGATGGCTTGCGGACTGACAATGAACGGCCCCGGCGGGTAGAGGCCGCGGTCTTCCAGCGCCTCCTCGCGCGTTTCATTCCAGTCCGGCGTCGCGCCCGCCCGGCCCGCCGCCTTGATGTTGGCGATGGCTTCGGCGCCAACGACGGCGACCGTCCCGGCCTGGCCGTCCATCAGCAGCTTGGCGGCTTCGGCCACGAGCGTCTGCGGCGACTGCCCGCCGACGAAGTCGTAGATATAGGCCTTGGACGACGCGCCCGCGTGGGCGCAGACGCTGGCCGGGAAATTGTTGGAGCGCCCGAACGGGTTGGGAAAGGTCGGGCCGCTATCGCCGAAAAGGCGCACGCCGAAGCAGACGTCGAGCGCGCGGTCTTGCAGGCCTGCATCCGCAAAAGCCCGGTCCAGCGCCTCGCCCGCCAGGTCGGCGGGACCGAAGGCCGCGTCCAGATCGTCCGGGACGGGCCGCATGGCCTGGCCTGCGCCGAGGATGACGGGGAGAAGGTCGAGTGTGCTCATGGAGGCTCCGCTAGCAGAGACGCGCGGGGCAGCAAGACGGAAGACCTATTCAGCAGGGACGAGATGACCGTCTTCTTCCTCTTCGCAGCTCTCCGCGTCCCCGTCCCGCGCGTCTTTGCAGGACTTGTCCAGCCAGCGCACTGCGTACCAGCCAATCACCAGGCCCGACACGACGTTGGCCGCCGCGATACCGCCATAGACACCCGGCTTGTCCGCCAGCATGGACCCGACCCAGGCGAGCGGCAGGAACAGCACGGCGGATCGCACGATATTGTATCCCAGCGCCCGGCCCGCATGGTCGATCCCGTTGAAGGCGGCGGCCGCGCAGATGACCATGCCGTAGCCGAACAGCGAGAACGGCACGATGCGAAGGTAGGTCTGCGCCTCGTCCGGAATGCCGCCATCGGAGTTGAAGAACCCCGCGAGAGTATCGCCAAAGACCCAGAGTGGCACGGCCACGATGGCGGCCCAGACCACGGACATCCAGTAGGAGATTTTCAGCGTCTTCGTGATCCGGTGCGGCTTGCCCGCGCCCCAGTTCTGGCCCGCAATGGGCGACAGCGCCGAAGACAGCGCCAACAGCGGGATGGTCGCGATGACTTCCACCTGCGTCGCCACGCCGAAGGCCGCGACCGTGCTCTGGCTGTAGGTGGCGAGGATGGCC
Organism: uncultured Algimonas sp.; assembly: GCA_964445685.1. Classification (GTDB taxonomy): domain Bacteria; phylum Pseudomonadota; class Alphaproteobacteria; order Caulobacterales; family Maricaulaceae; genus Litorimonas. The sequence goes on along the minus strand of CAYULR010000051.1, from coordinate 998 downwards.
GTCACGACCGTCAGCGTGAAGGGATGCACCATGTTGCCGAGCGCGGCGGGCGCGGCGACCTTGGCCGCATCCCACCAGGAGGGAATCATCTTGGACAGGCTGGGCAGTTTCCAGTCGACCAGGCCCGCCTTCCACGTGACCATCCAGATGCCGGCCACGACGGTGAGGATCTGCGCGATCAGCGTCCCGGTCGCCGCGCCCTCTATGCCCATGTCCGGAAACGGCCCCACACCGAACACCAGCGCGCCCGTGACCGCGATATTGATCAACGACCCGCCCGTCATCACGAGCGACGGCCACACGCTGTTGCCCGTCGCGCGCACGATGAAGTCGCACATCATGGCGACCGAGAGGAACGGCACGGCGAGGAACCAGATGCGCATGTAGGTCAGAATGTAGTCCAGCGTGGTCTCGTCCGCGCCGATGAGCTTGAAGAGCGGCTCCGCGATCAGGAAGCCGATGGCCGCGACCGTGCTGGTGACGAGGATGCCGAGCAGCAGCGTGTGGAGCGACAGCGTCCGCGCATGGTCCCGGTCGTCATCGCCGATCGCGCGGCTGACCACCGACGCGCCCGCCGCCGACAGGCCCAGCGACAGGCCACTCACCACAGTTGTGACGGGAAAAGCGAAGGAGAGCGCGGCGAGCTGGTCCTGGCCGAGCTGCCCTACATAGAGCGTGTCGATCATGGTCACGCTCATCACGGCGGCAATGCCGAAAATCATCGGCCCCGCCATGACGAGGATCGCCTTCAGGACCGAGCCTTCGTCCAGTTCGTTTTCCGCAGAGTCCGACATCCCAATGCGTACGCGCGGTGGGAGGCCGCGTTCCAGGCAAGACAGGCGGCGTTGACTGGAGGCGATTTGAATAACCCGAGTATCGCCAATTCCGGTTTTTGTTCGTAGTCTTGAATTGCGCCGTAAACCCCCCCCCCCCCCCCCGGGGGGGGGGGCCCCCCCCCCCCCCCCACCCCGCGGGGGGGGGGGGGGGGGGGTTCAGGG
>CAYULR010000050.1:0-12606 GCA_964445685.1 uncultured Algimonas sp. | reverse complement strand
AAAGCGCATTTACAACTGAAACACCCACACCGTGCAGACCGCCGGACACCTTATAGCTATTACTATCGAACTTCCCGCCCGCATGGAGCTGGGTCATGATGACTTCGGCGGCAGACACGCCCTCTTCCTCATGGATCGCAACAGGAATACCGCGACCATTATCGCGCACGGAGACAGATCCATCCGGGTGAAGTGTCACTTCGACCTTATCCGCATGTCCGGCGAGGCTTTCATCGATTGAATTGTCGACGACCTCATAGACCATATGATGCAGACCGGACCCATCATCCGTGTCGCCAATATACATGCCCGGTCGCTTCCGTACCGCATCCAAGCCTTTGAGAACCTTGATGGAGTCGGCACCATATTCGGCGTTTTCAGCCTGAGGGATTTCGGGGGCAGCGGCGGGTTCGGACATAGAGCGGGAATCAATCGTTTCTGACTCTCTACATATAGAGTTTTCAGGGAGAAATTGCACCCATTCATATGACAGGATCCAATGCTCTAACCCACGGAAAGCACGGGAATTCACCTTAGATGAGATGATATAGATCATCTTGCAGATGAGAGCGCTCTCGCACAGAGGTTGTTTTCTAACCGTCAGCTTGGCAGAATAGCGATCGGTAGTCGTGAGGGGCAATCATGAAACGAGTTTTTCTGACCGCATCAATGTTGGCGCTCGTCGCCTGTTCTGGAAATGTGGAACCAATAGAAGGTCGGAATGATATCGAGGCCGTCCTGGCCGTGACCCCGGCAGACACATCATCTTTGCAGACATTCCATAATGAGGTCTTGAGCATTACGCCTGGCCTGTCCGTTCCAGAGGCAGAAAGGAAACTTGATGCCGTTGACGCAGCCGCGAAAAAGCTTGGCGAAAAAGGGACGACTATTCTGGCGGCCAGTCGTCTTGTCCGTGCCGAAAAACTGCATCAACTTAATGACTACAAGGCCCTTGAAACCGCGACTCAAGCCCTAGAGGATTTGACTGCGCTCGGACTTGAAGACAGCGCGGCGGCACTTGAAGCCCGAGAAGTCATCATCACGGCCGGGGATGATGAGGTTGAACATGATCAACAGTTGCGTACGATTTTGAACGCAAAGGTGGAGCTTCACGGCGAGGCCTCCCCTCGCCTTGCCGACGTCTATCTGGCCCTGGCCGGGCTAAATTACGCCAAACAGGATTTCGACGGCGTGCGAGCGGAGTTGGAAACTGTTTTCGAACTGACCGAGAATCACACAGACGACCTCAGAGCAGTCGATACACGCATTGCGGCCTTTACCCGTCAATCCTCCGCCTATCATGACGAAGGCAATGCCGTAGAGGCTATCAACTCCGCTGAGGCCGCCCTGGCGCTGGCTCGAGACCATTTCGATGATAATTATCCGAGACTTGGTGAAGTGCTCGCCAACTATGGCGCGGGCCTCTATCGCGGCGCCCGTCATCAGGAAGCGGTCACAACAGGGCGCGAGGCCATCAAACGTAGTCAATCGCAATTAAACGGAAAACCAAGCACGAGCCTCGGTATTGCGATGGTAAATCTCGCGGCTGCTGAACATGGAACAGGCAATCACGCCGGAGCCGACGAAATGTTCATGGCGGCCTACGAAACCTTTCTTGAAATGGGCGGGGAAACAAACCTCGGCTATGCTGGTGCCTCTCTGGATAATGCGGCCAAAGCCGCAAATGATCTCGGGCGTTTGGAAGAAGCTGACCAGCGATATGTGGATGCACAAGCCCTTCTGATCGAAGCGCTCGGCGATGATCATATTAACCTCTCGCTCTCCTATCTGACCCATGCAGATACACTCTACCGACTTGGCGATTTTGAGCGCACCCAGACCGTTGGAACACAGGCGGCGGATATACTTTCCAAGCATATTGGCGAAGATAATCTCTACACGAGACTGGCACGCTCGACGGCGCTGCTCGGTAAAGCCGAACTCGACCCGGAAAGCGTCCGCGACGAAGTCCGGAGACAGACAGACCAAGCGGAAGCCGTCATGCGAGACGCCATCCTGTCAGCCGAGGGATGGAACCAGACAACCAGCAATATGCGACTGTCGCTGAACCAACTGATCCTCACCGCCCTCACCGCTGGAGAGATGGATGCTGCGTTCAAGGCCTTGCAAATCAATGCTCTATCGAGCGTTTCGGAAGCTGACCATCGACGCGCACTCTCCCGCTCGCTCGATGATACCGATGGTTCGGAGCTAGCCGAGACGCTGAAGGACACCCAGCAACGCCGTCAGACCTTGCGCTCGCAATTGACGGAAGCCCTGTCCCAAGGAGGAGAGACAGGCACACTCCGCACGCAGCTTCTGGCGCTGGATACAGAGATAGACACTCTGTCACGGCAGCTCTTCGCCGATGGAGATACAAGCGCTCTGCTAGGCCTCTCAGATCTATCCGACATCCAAGCGTCTTTGGCAGAAGGCGAAGCCTTACTGATGCCGATGAGCATGTTCCGCGCCGAAGGCGTTATGATTACGCAGGACGAGATCTACCACAGTCGGGGTGAGCGGGACTCTGCTCTGATCCGTGATGCCAACCGCGCGTTTGCGAAGACACTGGCTAGCGATGATCCCATCACTCCAGATCACCCTCTGCTGGCCGAGCTGGGTCAGAGCCTGTTCAATCAGGTTCCGATGGAAACAATCACGCAGATCAGCGTCGTCGGGCAGATGCCCGCCAATTCAGTCCCCCTGAGCCTGGTTCAAGACCCCGCTAATCCGGATCAGTTTCTGGGCCAGCGTGTCGCACTCACAAGGTTGCCATCAGCGGCTGCCCTGATGCGACCAGCGCCAGATGCTGACTCAATGAAACGGGGTTTCCTCGGTATTGGTGACCCGGCCTTTGACGGAGCACCACAAAAGGAAATCAAGATCGCGTCAGTCGGTGGATTGTCCCCGCAATCGCTCATGCGGGGCGGTGAGGCTGACCTGACCGCCATCCGGGCTTTACCGCGTCTGCCCGAAACACGGACGGAGGTGTCCGCCATTGCCGACACGCTTGACCCGAGCCGGGCAAAATTGCTGCTCGGTATGGAGGCGAGCGAAGACCAATTGCGGGCTCTCGACCTGACAAATTACGGGGTCATTAGCCTAGCAACGCACGGGCTTCTCTCCGGCGAAATGAGCGGCCTCTCGGAGCCTGCGCTCGTCCTGTCCCCTCCAGCGAGCGAAGACGGACTTTCATCCAAGAATGACGGACTTTTGCTCGCTTCAGAGATTGCCGAGTTGGATATGAACGCACGATTGGTCATGCTGTCCGCCTGTAATTCAGGACGAGGGCTCGACTCGATTGTCGGTCTCCCGCAGTCCTTTCTCACGGCGGGCGCAGATGCGCTGATGGTCTCTCGCTGGCCCGTCAGAGACGATGTCGCCCGTTTCCTCTCCGTCGAAACCGTGAAGGCCATGCAGAGTGGTGAGAGCCCGGCGGAGAGCCTTCGTCTCGCCGTAAACCGGTTGAGAGCTTCTGACCTTCCCGGCGTGGATGATCCTAGAATTTTCGCACCCTTCGAGATCGTCGGGCGGTAAGGGATCAGCGATCCGGCGCTTCGTCCAATTTTCGGATCTGCGCCAGTCCGGGGAAGATACGACCGACCAAACCGGCGACGGCGACCGCCGCCATGCCGCCCGCAGTGACGGTAAAGACCGCACCATATAAAGCCGCCATAAGACCAGCGCGAAATTCGCCAAGCTCATTGCTAGCGCCCAAAAAGATACCGTTCACGGCATTGACGCGTCCCCTCACCTCATCTGGCGTCCAGAGCTGCAGAATGACTTCGCGAATATAGACGCTGACCATGTCGAACGCGCCGACCGCCATCAGCGCGGCGATGGACAGCCACGGCAGGGTCGAGAGGCCGAACACGGCGGTGGACAGGCCGAACAGCGCGACCGTCACCAGCAGGATCTTGCCCGCATGGTCGCGCACGGGAAAGCGCGTGAGGATCAGCAGCATGGCGATCGCCCCGATGCCGGGCGCGGCGCGCAGCAGGCCGAGGCCTTGCGGACCGAGCTCCAGAATATCGCGCGCATAGATCGGCATGAGCGCCACCGCTCCGCCCAGAAGCACGGCGAACAGATCGAGGCTGATCGCGCCGAGCACGACCTTTTCGCGCCACACATAGGAAAATCCGCCCAGCAGGACCGACAGCGAGGTCGGCTCCGACGCGATGCGCTGGGGCGGTTTTGGGATGGAGAAGATGAGGAATCCCGCGAACAGCAGCAGCGCCACCGCCGTGCCGTAGGCCGTGCCCGCGCTGATCCCGTAGATCAGACCGCCCACTGCCGGGCCCGCAATATGGGCGAGCTGCCACGAGGCGGTGTTCCACGACACGGCGTTGGGGAAGTCTTCGCGCGGGACGAGGTTCACGGCGAGGCTCGACGCGGCGGGTGTGTAGAAGGCCCGGCCCGTGCCGAAGACCGCTAGCGTGACCAGCACGAGCACGGGATCGAAGTTCCGGGTGAGCGCCAGGGTCAGGATGACCGCCGCGCAGAGCATTTCCAGCCAGATCGCGCTGCCCATGATGAAGCGCCGCCCGATCCGGTCCGATGCCAGCCCCGCCGGGATGACGAGCAGGATGGCGGGCGCAAACTGGACCAGTCCGATCAACCCCAGCAGCAGCGCACTGCCCGTCTCGTCGTAGATCTGCCAGCCCACGGCGGTGGCGAGGATCTGCACGGCGGTGGAGGAAGCGAAACGCGCGGTGAAATAGCGCGCGTAGGAGGAATGCCGGAAGGCGGCGAACTGGTCTGAGGGGGCAGGGGAAGCCATGGCGCGCTTTAGAGGCGCGGGCGCGGGGCGGCAAAGGAAAAGGGGGTGATGGTTGGGTCGCCCTCGCTCCGGTCTTGACCCGGAATTCGTTGCGAGACGTAAACGCTGGATGCGAAATCAGGGGATGAGTTTCGGATCAAGTTCGAGATGAGGTGAGAGAAGAAAGCCAACCTCTCCCTCTTCCCGTTCGCTCATCCCCGCGAACGCGGGGATCCAGTCGCGGACAACGGAGAAGAAGGAGAACAAGGGACGAGTATCTGTGACGGAGCCGATACTCCAACCTCTCCCACGTCTGCACCTTTATGCCATCACTGGATTCCCGCGTTCGCGGGAATGAGCGAAGGAGGAGAGGTAAGTTATTACTCTCCGCAAAGGGAAGAAGGGAAGCACACCCCTCTCCCCACACCGCTGAGGCCGGCTTGACCGGCCTGTCCATCTCCCGAGGGTGCGGAATGGATTGGGGTTGGCGGAAGTGACATCTCCCCTCCCCCTTCGCTCATCCCCGCGAAAGCGGGGATCCAGGCTGGATTGAAGGCATGAGGTTGCGGGCAAGGAAAAAGGCCGATGCGTGGGCATTGACCTTTGTAATTCGCTGCCGCTCAGCGCGGCCTATGGCCACGCGGACGCTTTGGAACCCCGTGCTCGCTTCGCTGCGCGCGCCGCCCCAAAGCGTGTGGGAGAGGTGATTCCTCTATTCGCCCTTTTGGAAGAGCAGCGTCATCCGGTTGCTCTCGCCGATCGCTTCCATCTCGGCCCGCAGCTCGGGATTGTCGTCGGAACCGCCCAGCGTCGGGGGCAGGCGCCAGACGGCGTCGCCGGCTTCGGGGGACGGGATGTCGCGCGGGTTGGCGTTGATGTCGGATTCGCCGACCAGTTCGAACCCGGCGGCTTCGAATGCGCTGACCACGTCGGCGCGGCGCAGATAGGCGTTGGAACCGTCCGCCCAGGCGTCGGGCGCGTCGGCCGGGCCTTCATGCTGCACGACACCGACCAGACCGCCGGGCTTCAGCGCGCCGCTGACGCTCGCCAGGGCGCTTTCCATGAAGCGGCCGTCCTCGAACCGATTGAGGTTGTGCAGGGCGCGGATGAAAAGGAAGGCGTCCAGCGAGCCGTCCTGCGGCAGGCTGGAGAAGGTGTAGGCGTCGATGTCCACGTCGCTGTCGGTCCAGCCGCGCGCATCCGCGACCCACTCTTCCGGCCAGGATTTCTTGCCTTCGACGAACTCTTCCGTGCCGAAGCCGAAGTTCGGCCACAGGTCCAGATCGTAGTCCACGCCGACCAGGCGGCCTTCGTCGCCGAGATAGGGCAGCAGGATCTTGGAGTACCAGCCGCCGCCCGGCAGCGCTTCGCCCACGGCCATACCAGGCGCGATACCGAAGAATTCCAGCGTCTCGGCCGGGTTGCGCGCCTCGTAGCGCGCCTGGGCGGCTTCGTCCTGCGCGGCGAGGATCGGGGCCAGACGGTCGGCGTCGAAGCCGACGGCGTCCTGGCCCATCAGGTCGTCTTCCATCGTGCCGGAGCCGTAGACGGCGTCGTCGTTGACAGAGGTGGAGGTCGCGGCCGGAGCGTCCACGACGGCAACGTCTTCGACGTCGGTGTCAGCGGCGGAACAGGCCGTCAGCGCCACGATGGACGCAGCGGCGAGAAGGGTGCGGATGGTCATGGGGAAGTCTCCGTGAGAGGTGGGGAGGATGGATTATTCCGGTGCGCTGGAGCGGTATTTCTGCGGCGAACGGGATTCGTGGAACTGGCCGTATTTGCGGAAGCGTTCCAGATAGTCCGGCACGATGGCTTCGATCGTGTCGGGCGTGATGCCGAGCGCGTCGAAGCCGGGATGGTCGCCGGACGCGACATTGTCGACCTTCAGGTTCTCCACCTGGTCGCGCGTCAGGAATGGCTCCACGAAAGGAAGTGCGCCGGACAGCTCGCCCGCCAGGCCCATCGGTCCGGCCGCGAACCACGGCACGGGAACGAGGAAGCGGCGGCGGTCGATCGTCTCCAGCGTGAAGCGCATCAGCTCCGCGAAGCTGTAGGCGCGCGGCCCGGCCAGCTCATAGGTCGTGCCCGTCGTGCCGCGCCGGATCACGGTCGCGACCGCCTGCGCTACGTCGCCCACGAAAGCGGGCTGGAATTGCGTCTCGCCGCCGCCGATCAGCGGCAGGGCGGGCGCCATGACGGCCATGGAGGCGAAGCGGGTGAAGAAGCCGTCGCCTTCGCCGAAGATGATGGACGGGCGCAGGATGTCCGCGCTGGGCACGTGATCCAGGATGCGCGCTTCGCCTTCGCCCTTGGTGCGGGCATAGTCGGACTTCGCGTCCGGATCCGCGCCGATGGCGGAGATGTGCGCGAGGTTGGTGATGCCGCGGGCCGCGCAGGCCGAAGCGATCGTGTCCGCCCCATCCACGTGCAGCGCCTCGAACGTCTGATTGCCCTGTTCATAGAGGAGCGCGACGAGGTTCACGCACGCATCCGCACCTTCGAGCGCCGCATCCACCGAGTCCGGGTAGCGCAAGTTCGCCTGCATGAGCTGCACCTGACCCACATTGCCGGGCACGCGCAGTTCGTGGCCCAGATGCGGACGGCGCATGGGCACGCGCACCCGCCAGCCATCCCGCGCAAGCGCGCGCACGACCTGCTTTCCGACGAAGCCGGAGCCGCCGAATACCGTGACGAGACCCTCATGCATGATGTGCGATGCTCCTTGCCTGACGTTCGAGGCGGGTGTCTTCGAAAAGGCCTGCAACCTGCAGCCCTGCGACTGGCGGGCCAGTCTTCGCGCGCTGTCTAGCCGCCGCGCCCATTCCTGTCCATCCGCGTCTGACGACCCGCGCCTGCGTGAAAAGGTTCCGGTTTTACCGCGCAAAAGCCCGCCCGGTTGATTGGGGTCACATAGAATCGCCAGGCATCCACTGGCGGCAACTCTTAAATTGGTTTATAAATAACTTAACTCGGAAGAGAGGCGTCGGAGACAGCCCGTTGATGCGGACCGCACGGCGCGCAACAGCAAAGGCCCGCCGACACAGTCATGAGTCCCCGTCCCCCGAAACCGCTGCGGCGCACCGCCGACCCGGCCATCGTGCAGAAGCTCGCCGACACGACGCAGGGCATGGCCCTGTCGCTATTCGACAGCTCGCCCGACTGCATCCAGCTGATCGAGACAGACGGACGGCTGTCCTATATGAGCCCCAACGGCCAGGACACGCTGGAGATCGACGACTTCGCCGCCGTGGTGGGCCGTCCCTGGGCGGAGCTCTGGCCCGAGGAGTCCCACGTCACCATCGCGCTGGCCGTCGCGTCGGCGCGCGCGGGCGAAGCCAGCCGCATCGATATCCGCCGGTCGTCGCGCCGGGGCTTGCCCGTCTGGTTCGACGTCTCCGTCTCGCCCATCCGCAACCGCGCGGGCGAAGTGGTGCGCATCCTGTCGGTCGCCCGCGACATTTCCGTGGCGATGGAACGCGACGCGCTGCTGCGGGCGGGCGAACGCGCCTTGTCGGACGCCAACGCCACGCTGACGGACGAGCTGCGCCTGCGCGACATCCTGGTGCGCGAAGTCGACCACCGCGTGAAGAACAGCCTGTCCATGATCGCCGCCATCCTGCGCATGCAGTCGCGCGGCGCCGTGTCGGACGAAGCGCGGACCAAGCTCGCCTCCGCCGCCGGACGCGTCTCCACCGTGGCGCGCATCCATGAACGCCTCCAAGGCGGGGCGGACCTGCGCCGGGTGGAGATGGACCAGTACCTGCCCACCGTCGTGCGCGACGTGGCGGACGCGCTGGGCCGGGACGACATCACGCTTCGTATGCGCAGCGACGCGGTGATCATGGCCAGCGGCCGCGCCGCCGCGCTGGGCCTCATCGCGGCGGAACTGGCCACCAACGCGTTCAAGCACGCCTTTCCGGGCCGGGGCGGCACGGTCGAGGTGACGCTGCGCACGTGCGAGAACAACCGCCTGCGCCTGTGCGTGCGCGACAACGGAATTGGCGGCTGGGCCCTGCCGAACCCGGACGCGACGGCGGGCACCAAGCCGCCCGCCTCGTTCAGCGTGGGTCTCGGCACGCGCATCACGCAGCTCCAGGTCGGGCAGCTGGGCGGTACGCTCACCTGCTACAGCCCGCTGGGCGGGGGCACCGCGCTCACGCTCGACTTCCCTGCCGACACCGCGAAACAGGCTGCGGACGCGCCGGAACAGCCCTGAAGCTGCTATGAGCCTGCTATGAGTCAGCCATGAGCCAACGATGAGCGTGCGCATTTTCGTCCTGTCCGGCGCGGGCCTCAGCGCGGAGTCGGGGCTGAAGACCTTCCGCGACAATGACGGGCTGTGGGAAACGCACCGCGTGGAAGACGTCGCCACGCCCGAAGCCTTCGCGCGCGATCCGGCCCTGGTGCAACGTTTCTACAACCAGCGCCGCGCCGCCCTGTCCGAGGCCAAGCCCAACCCCGCGCACCATGCCTTGGCGGAATTGCAGACCGCCCTTGCCGCGAGCGGCGGCGCGCTCGTCCATGTCACGCAGAATGTGGACGACCTGCTGGAGCGCGCGGGCGCGACGCATGTGATCCACATGCACGGCGAGTTGACGGGCGGGCTCTGCTCGGCCTGCGGTTTCCGGTGGACGGTCGAGGGCGATCTGGACGCGAAGACGGCCTGCCCGGCCTGCCGCACGGTCGGGTCCGCCCGGCCCGACATCGTCTGGTTCGGCGAGATGCCCTACCAGATGGACCGCATCGAGGCGGAGCTGTCGCGCGCCGACCGGTTCGTTTCCGTCGGCACCTCCGGCGCGGTCTACCCGGCGGCGGGTTTCGTGCAGGCCGCGCGGCAGATGGGCCTGCCGACGCTGGAGCTCAACATGGAGCCCTCGCTCGGCTCCGTTCATTTCAGCGAGGCCCGACACGGACCGGCCGGGGAGTTCGTCCCGGACTGGGTCGCGGAAATCGTCGCCAGCCTGGACTGACCCCCATGAACTAGACTGACCCTCATGAAAAAGGCCGCGCAGGGTGTCCCGCGCGGCCCATCAACAGGCGTCTGTGTTCGAGTGTCCGGGCGGTCTAGCCTTCGGAGAACTGGCAATTCTGTCCGTAGGTCTTCTCGAAATGCTCGAGGCGGCTTTTCAGGGTCCCGACCTCGCTGCGCTTCTTGCCGCGGGTTTCGTCCGTTGCCTTCTGGAAGTAGTCGCACGCATCCAGATCGAAGCCGCGCTTGGCGTAGACCACGGCGAGGTTCATGCCCCAGAACGGGTTGAAGCCGTCCATGTACTTGGTGTCGAGCACACGCGCGGCCTCGAACACCTCGTCCGTGACTTCCATGTCGGTGTTGCCGTAGATCCGCGTCAGGCTGTTCACCGCGTAGAAATCCGTCGGGTCGTTCTTCAGGATTTCCTTGAAGCGCATGGTGGCGATCTTCAGGTCTTCGTCGACCGTGAAGGGCTTGTAGACGGAGCGGCTTTCCTCGCTCTGCGGACCCATCGTCTTCATGGCACGGGCCAGACCGGCCGCGTAGAGCAGCTTGCGGTCGGACGGGTTGGCCGCAAGAGCCGCTTCGCCGCGGGCCACGGCCTCGTCGTAGCGCTCATTGTTGATGTCCATCTGGACGTAACCCACGGTCGCATCGACGCTGCCCGGATCCTCGGCCGTGATGGCGGCGAGGTCGCGGCTGAATTCCGCGCTGTTGCGCGAGTTCAGGAACGCCAGACGGCCCGGAACCTGCGCGCGCTTCAATTCGGCCACGCTCAGCCGTTCGGCCCGCATCTCGTTTTCCATGATGGCGGGGCCGGGCTGGTAGACGTTGGTGATGAATTCGTTGTTGCGGAAGTAGCGCGCGGCTTCGCGGTGGAACTTGTCGATGGAGATGTCGAACGTCTGCTCGAACGCCTCGATCATGCTCACGCCCGGCACCTCGATCATCTTGAGGTATTCCGACAGCTTGTCGTTATATTTCGGCGTGTTGCGCATGTAGTGCACGTAGAGCATGCTCTGCGCGTAGAAGGAGGTCGGGCCGCCCTTGCGCCACTCACGACCCGTATAGTTCGGGTAGAAGGACTTGGCGGAAAGCACGGTTTCCGGGTCGATCCAGTCGGCGCGCTTCAGCTTGATCTGCTTGATATGGCCGGCGGAGGGATCGCCCACGACGACTTTTCCGTCCTCGATGATCATGGTGGACAGGAAGTTGGCGAAGCCTTCATCGTACCAGCGCGGGAAGCCCTGGGCCACGAAGGCGTTCAGCACATGGTGCGTGTATTCGTGCAGGCCAACCTGCTCGGAGAAGCCTTCCTGGCTGGCCTTCTCGTTGACGGACGTCAGGAAGATCGGGCCGTCAATGCCCTGCGTGTAGACACCGGCCAGGCCACTGCCGAGGCGTCCGGTGAATTCCTGCAGCGCGCGCGTATTGTCAAAGCCGTAGATGGTCAGCTTCACGTCGTCGGCGGGCGGGTTGGCGATGCCGGACAGCGCGTAGACCATCTTGCGGTAAGTCTCCCACTTGTTGACGCGGTCCATCGCCATGTCCTTGTCGATGTCGCCGTAGAAGACGATGTTCTCGGACTCGATCTTCAGCGGCACGGACTTGGCCAGTGCCGGGCTCGACACCGCACAGAGCAGCGCGGCGAGCGCGGAACCGACACCGACGCCGATGCGGCGGCTCTTTGATTTCAGGTTGAACATGACGGTGTCTCCTCCAAACGTCCGGTCTTTGTTTCCATATCTGTTATCACCGTCACTTTACGTCACGGCAAGCGGCTTCGGCGCTTTGCGCTTCGACTCCTGCCTTTCGATATAGGATGTGTGCGCCCGCGTTCAAATCTCTAGCTGTCATTCGGCAAAGCACCCCCGGAGCCCAGCGCCAGAGCCAGTGCGGCTTCGCAATGGATGCGCGTCGTGTCGAAGACGGGCAGCGGGCTGTTGTCCGCGTCGATCAGCAGGCCGACCTCCGTGCAGCCCAGGATGAGGCAGTCCGCGCCCATCGTCTTCAGCCGCTCCGCGATGGCCACGAATTCCGCCTGGCTGCCCGGGTCCACGACATGGCGGCAGAGCTCCTCGAAGATGACTTCATGGATGCGCGACCGGTCGTCCGCTTCGGGCACGACGGGCTGCAGGCCCAGCCCGCGCAGACGGTCCAGATAGAAGCGGTCCTCCATGGTCAGCTGCGTGCCGATCAGGCCCGGATGCGAAAAGCCGCCCGCCAGGATGCGTTCGGCCGTGACGTCGGCAATGTGCACCAGCGGCACCGACACGTCGCGCATCATGCGCGGCACGACCTTGTGCATCGTGTTGGTCGCCAGCACGATCATCTCCGCCCCGCCGCGCTCCAGTTCTTCGGCGCGCGCCGCCATGCGCTCTCCCAGCACGTCCCACGCGCCGTCGTTCTGCAGCTGCGCGACCAGCCCGAAATCGACCGAGCGGATCAGCAGCCGCGGGCTGTGCAGCCCGCCCAGCCGCTCCGACGTCAACCGGCAGAGCAGCTCGTAATATTGCAGAGTCGACGCCGTGCTCATTCCGCCCAGAACGCCGATCGTCTTCATCGCCGGCATGGGCGGCGGGCTGGGTTGCAGGGGCGGCGGCACGGGCGGGATGGTCGACATGCCCCACGCCCTACCACCGCAAACGCCCTGCCGCCAAATCCGCCCCGACGCCCGCGACCTTCACGCCGTCGCGGCGCATAAGCCGCCTATGCGCCCCTCCTCTTCTCGCCCTGGCGCGGCCGACCGAAACTTGGCTGCAAAAGACCCACACAAACCCGTTGACGCCGCCCCCGCCCTTCCCTATTCGGCGCGCCTTGCCGATGACGTGCCCAGATGGCGGAATTGGTAGACGCGCCAGCTTCAGGTGCTGGTGTC
>CAYULR010000049.1:8966-12607 GCA_964445685.1 uncultured Algimonas sp. | reverse complement strand
CCGAGCACGGTGACAAGATCGACGAGGACACCAAGACCACGATCGAGACCGCTCTCACCGAGGTCAAGGACACCATGGCCGACGAGAACGCCGATGCGGCGGGCATTACGGACAAGGTCCAGGTGCTGACGGCGGCTCTGATGAAGATGGGTGAGGCGATCTACGCCTCCGCCCAGGAAGCCGAAGACCAGGCCTCCAAGGATGCGCTGCGTCCCGACGAGTCGGTCGAGGAAGACGACATCGTCGATGCCGAGTTCGAAGACGTCGACGACGAAGAGAACGCCGCCTAAGGGCGCGCAACAAGGGCCTCGCCGGGAACGGCGGGGCCTTTTTGCAAGGAGCGCGGCGAAGGGAACTGCCGCGCCTGACGCAAATTCATGGGGACTCCTGAACAGACCGGGCCGGACACGGACCTGCCTTTCGGCCACTACGCCCTGCCGCTTGCGCGGGAGCGTGTTCGGGCGGGCGCGTCGCGTTATGCCGACACGCGGCTGGGGCGCTGGGCGATCAGCCTGCGGCGCAAGCTCGCCGTGCGCGGACTGGCGGAGCCGTTCGACGTGGCTGTCGCGCCCGGCGTGAAGGCCCGCCTGTATCCGTCCGGTAACCGGTGTGAAAAACGCGCGCTTGCGGGCGTGCAGGTCTGGGACGCGCGCGAGCGCGAGGCTTTGAGCCAAGCGGTCCGGGACGGCGAGGAGGCCTTCGTCTTTCTCGATGTCGGGGCCAATGCAGGCCTCTATTCCCTGTTCGCGAATGCCTACGCCGCCGATGCGGGCCGTACCATCCGCCTGGTCGCAGTCGAACCCAATCCGCTCATGGCGGGCCGTTTGGCGATCAATGCGGCGGCGTCCGGCGCGGATGTGGAGATCGTGCGCGTTGCCGTTTCCGACGCGCCCGGCGAAGCGTACCTGTCGAGCGGGTCCGGCAATCTGGGCGAGGTCGCCTTGAAGGCCGAAGGCGTTCGGTCTGTGCCGGTCGCGACGCTAGCAGACCTCTGCGCGGATCTCGGCCTGGACCGCATCGATGCGTTGAAGCTCGATATAGAAGGCCATGACGAACGCGCGTTGCGGGCCTTCTTCGCAGATGCGCCCGAGATGCTGCATCCCCGCCTGATGATCCTGGAGCTGTCTGCGGAAAGTCGCGCGCCCCTCGTTGAATTGGCCCTAGGGCAAAACTACGTCCTGACGGACGACACGGCGATCAATGCCGTTTTCAAGAAAAAGACCGACCATGTCCAAACGTGATTATTACGAAGTGCTGGGCGTTGCGAAAACGGCCGACGCCAAAGAGCTGAAATCCGCGTTCCGCAAACGGGCGATGGAATGCCACCCCGACCGCCACCCGGACGACCCGGAAGCAGAAGGCCGCTTCAAGGAACTGAACGAAGCCTACGGCATCCTGTCGGATGAGCAGAAGCGCGCCGCCTATGACCGGATGGGTCATGCCGCGTTCGAAGGCGGCATGGGCGGCGGCGGCGCAGGCGGCTTTCAGGACTTCGGCGACATCTTCAGCCAGATCTTCGGCCAAGGCGGCATGGGCGCAGGCGGCGCGGCGGGTGGCTTTGCCGACATGTTCGGCGGCCGAGGCGGTGCAGGCGGCCGGGGCCGCACGGTCACGCGCGGCAACGACTTGCGCTACGAAATGGAAATCACGCTGGAAGAAGCTTTCCGCGGCAAGGATGTCGAGATCGAAGTGCCGATCGCGGAAGACTGCGAGCGCTGCGACGGCGACGGCGCGGAGCCGGGCGCCAGCGTGGAGACGTGCGGGACCTGCAACGGCGCGGGACGCGTGCGCACGCAGCAAGGCTTCTTCACCATGGAACGCCCGTGCCCGACCTGTGGCGGGCAGGGCGAGTACGTGTCCGACCCGTGCCGCGAATGCGACGGCCAGGGGCTAGTGCGCCAGCCGACCGAACTCGACGTTTCCATCCCGGCGGGCGTGGAAGACGGCACGCGCATCCGCCTGTCCGGGCAAGGTGACCAGGCGTCCAAGCGCGGCGGCGACAACCGCCAGCGCGGCGACCTCTACCTCTTCGTGTCCGTTAAACCGCACGACATGTTCGAACGCGAAGGCGCGAACCTCTTCATGCGCGCGCCCGTGCCCATGACGGTGGCGGCGCTGGGCGGCGATGTGGAAATCCCAACGATCGATGGTGGCCGGTCCAAGATCAAGATCGAAGCGGGCAGCCAGGGCGGAAAGCGCCTGCGCCTGCGCGGCAAGGGCATGAGCGTGCTGCGCAGCCAGAGCCGGGGCGACATGTATGTGGAACTGGCCGTGGAAACCCCGGCCAACCTCTCGGCGCGCCAGAAGGAGCTGCTGGAGGAATTCGCAGAACTGTCCGGCGATGAGGTCAGCCCCGAAAGCAAAGGTTTCTTCGACAAGGCAAAACGCTTCTGGGACGATCTGGTCGACTAGAGGGCCGCATTACGATTGCATCAGGGTCTGCGCTCGCGGCTGGCGGCGCGTTGGCCCGGGGCACATCTGTTTTGCATGAACGCATTCCTGAAAGCCGGCCTCGTTGCGGGGCTGTCCCTGTCTGTCCTGTCTTGGGCCGCTCCGGTCACAGTGGAGGCGTCCGATATCCCGGCGTCCCTGACCGACCTCCAGGGCAAATGGGTCACGTCCAGCGGCCAGTCGGGATCGTCCGCCTCCTTCACTCTGTCGGGCAACGTCATCGAAGGTACGGACGGCTGTAATCGCTATCAAGGCACGGTGGAATTCATTCCGGGCGGACATTTGCGGTTCGCGGACGATGTTCTGGCAACCGAGATGTTCTGTTCGTGGGAGACGCACGTTCCAACCGGGACGCTGTCGCTGGAGCGCACCGTACTGCGCGTGACAGACGAGCGGACCAAATTCTGGACGCGCGTTTCGTCTGAATCGATGCCCGCGCCTGTTGGGGCTCCCGCCGTGAATGCGCAAGGACAGCATATCTCCGGCGCGCGCATCATGATGACAGACCTGAATGAGGCGCGACTAGTCTTTCACGCTGTCGATACGGCAGCGGAGTTCACGCCCGGCGTGGGGCAGCCACCCGTGCGCCTGCTGGGCGTGGGCAGCCCGTCTTTCTCGTCCGCTGACCTCGTTGGTGCGGACAGGGATGCGCTGAACTTCACGACACTCTCGCTCAATCCCGACACGCTCTACCTGAAGCTAGAAGGGTTGGATGTGGGTGAGGGTCTCGCTCCCATCGTGATGAGTGTGTCCATCGAGGGGGGTGATCCCATCTGGCTGGAGGTCCCGCTCTACCGGACCAGCGACGGCTATGTTGATACTCTTCCGCCCAGACGGGGCGTGTCAGCAAGCCCGAGACTTGAGCCGGACATCATGGACCCGTCGCGCGGCGATCCCGTTCCCTTCGGGCGGTTCACCATGCCGCCGGACTACGCCTACATCATGCCGCTGCATACCGCGAACGGAACGCTCGCATTGGAAAGCGAGCACTGCCTGGTCGCCACGCTGGACGATGGCCGTCGGGCCAGAGCGGCCTTCATCTATCCATTCACGCGCTGGCGTCCCGAAACGGCGGAGCTGGTTCATTCCAGCGGCCGCTCGCAAGCCCTGCCAGAGGGCCGGCAAAGGTTCACCAACGGTCCTATCCCGCTCATCGAGGACGCAAGGCCGCAGGAGGCAGTAGACTGTGA
>CAYULR010000049.1:2903-8956 GCA_964445685.1 uncultured Algimonas sp. | reverse complement strand
CCTGAACATCTCCGGCATGGGACCCGTGGAGACCGAAAGGCACTACGACCCGCTCGCCATCCGGTGGCAGACGGTTCCCCCTGTGGACCGCAGCCGCACGGACCCGGCCATGCTTTGCGAAGCGCTAGACTATTCCGAGCCGACCTCCATGACGCCGCTCCGCCACGTGTTCGACGACGGCCGGTCCGAACTGCACGCGCTGGAAGGCTCCGGCCTGCGCTGCGAAGTTCCGGACGGCGCGGCCACGGTCTGCGTCACGAAGAACACGCCCCGCTACGCACCCCTTATCCTGACCCGGTATGGAACGCGCACGGCCGTGCGGACGCTCGTCAGCGAACCCGTGCGCGTTCGTGTAGATGGTGGAACGCTTTCCTGTGAGCCGGTGGCGTTTTCGGAAAATTCCTATGCCCGCCCTACCATACAAGTTCCCCTGCGTCAGGAGCGCACCGCGCAAAACCCGCACGCCGTACCGCAGATCGAGGCATTCGAAGGCGTCTTGCGTCTGTCCGATCAGGGCTGCCCGGTGATCCGCACAGATGATGCGCAAGACTGGGTGATGATCTTCCCGCGAGGTGCGACGTGGGACGAATTGGACCAGACCCTGTCCGTGGACGGGCAGGTCGCGCCTTTCCGCCTAACGCAGGACGGCCATAGCGGAACGCGGCTCGGCTATACGGAGACGGAAGACGGGCTGATGGAGACATGTGGCACGACCCGCGCGCTAATCGTCAGGGGATAGGCGGTTCCTTTTGTTCCTTAACCTGCGTGGGCCGGAACACCGCGAACCCCGCATTGACGGTCCGCCATAGATCGTCCGCCTCTTCCGCGTCCGGAATGTCCTTTGTGTAGTGCCAGAGCGTGCGCAGGAACGGGCCGTCTTCGTCTTCGGAGACCTGCCCGGACCAGCTGGTGATCGACCCGAACCCGGTGAAGCTGACGGAAAAGGCGACCACGTCGCCTTGCACCCATCCCGTGAGCGCAAAGCCCTCTTCCGCGTCCGGCGCCCCCAGTTCGGTGCGGTAGAGGCCGGACAGGCGGCCGTCTTCGCCGACTTCGATCTCCACGGCCGATCCGGCCTCGTTGACCCAAATCCCGTCCAGCTCGTGCGCGGCGCAGACAGATGGGCAGGCGCAGAGCAGCGCTGCCGCGATCAGCGCTCTACGCACCGATGAAACCCAGAACCAGGTAGATGAGAACGGTGAGGCTGCCCGCGATCAGCGCGTAGGGCAGCTGCGTGCGGATATGGTCGATATGGTCCGAGCCGCTGGCCATGGAGGCGATGATCGACGTGTCGCTCGTCGGGCTGCAATGGTCGCCGAACACGCCGCCGCCTATGGCCGCCGCGATGGCCAGCGACGGGTCGAGGCCGTAGCTCGCCGCCAGCGGCACGGCGATAGGGATCATGATGGCAAACGTGCCCCAGCTGGTCCCGGTCGAGAACGCCACGAAACAGCTGATCAGAAAGACCAGGGCGGGCATGAGCGCGGGCGACAGGAACTGGCTGGTGACGTCCGCCGTGAACACGCCCGTGCCCAGCGTGCGGCAGAGGCTGCCCAGCGCGAATGCCAGCAGCATCAGGATGGCCAGCGGCAACATCCCGCCCATGCCCTTGATCGCCGTGTCCGCGCTTTCGCGCACGCCCAATATGCCCTGCGCCTTGTACATCACCATGGCCAGCGCCACGGCCAGCGAGGTCGCGTAGAGCACGGCGGAGGAGCCGGACCCGTCCTGCATGCGCGCGAACCAGGTCGCGCCTTCGCCCGTCATGACGAGGAAGCCCGGCACGCCGATGACGAGAGCGAGGATCGGAACGATCATGTTGAACGCGCGCGGCGTGGCGCCGTCCACGGGCGGAATGTCGGACGCCTCTTCGGAAATCATCGGCACGGCCCCCTCGCGCAGCAAGGTTCCGCGCGTCTCGGCCGTCTTCATCTCGCCCACGTCGCGGCGGGTGAAGATGACGACCAGCAGCACGACCATGATCAGCATGGGATAGACGTTCAACAGCGCGGCCTGCACCAGTTGCGAGAAGGGCTGGCTCAGCCCTTCCGCCGCGATCAGGCCCATCAGATAGGCCCCCCACGCATTGAACGGGATGAGCACGCTGGACGGCGCGCTGCCTGTGTCGGCGATGAAGGCCAGCTTCTCGCGCGGCATGCCGAGTTTGTCCGCCACGGGGCGGAACAGCGTGCCGACCGTCAGGATGGAGATGTTGCTCTCGATGAACAGCAGTAAGCCGGTGGCCAGCGCCAGCAGCTCCACGATGACGCGCTGGTTCTTCGCATCCGCCGTCTCCGTGCGGCGTTCCAGCCAGGCCAGCAGCCGCGCGATGAACCCCGCCACGCCGCCCGAGCGCTGGATCAGCGCGATCAGTGCGCCCACGACCAAGGTGAACAGGATGATGCGCGTATTGCCCGCATCCGAGAAGACGGCGACCGCCGCGTCGATCGTGTCAAACGTGGCCGCGACCGGGTTTCCGCCCGCCAGGATCAGGTAGCCCGACGCGATACCGAGACCGAGGCTCAGGAAGACCTGCCGCGTCCAGAGCGCGAGCCCGATGGCGAGAACGGGCGGCAGCAGAGACCACCACCCGGCTGTTTGAGAGACGTCCATGCGCCCACTCCTGCCCCTGCCGGAGTGGCTTTACAAGCGGCCCCGTCGCGCTAGGCGGGGGCAAAGGTGGCAGTGGGGGCTGCAGATCAGGGGAAGGGACCCGATGAGCCAGCTATTCCGCAAGGAAGCCATGGAGCGCCGTTCGCGCGCCCTGTTCGGGGAGGTCGTGCTGCGCGGCCCGCTGCCGGGCTGGGCCGTGGGCGGGCTGGTGCTCTGCGCATTCGGGCTGATGGCGCTCATCCTGTTCGGCATCGATGTCGGTGGACAATCCGTGTGGAGCTGGCTCCGTGATTAGAGAGACCCCCGCTCAGGCCGGCTTGACCGGCCTGCCCATCCCCCATCCCTATCGGTCAGCCCAAACGGCAGGTGATGGGCTCGCCGATCAAGTCGGCGAGAGCGTTATGGGGATAGCGTCGTGACTTCTCCGTTTTCCAAACGCCTGCCCGTCATCCTCCAGACGGAAATGACGGAATGCGGTCTGGCCTGTCTGGCCATGGTCGCGCGCCATCACGGCCATGACATCGACCTGAACAGCCTGCGCGCCAAATACCTGCTCTCCATGCGCGGCACGTCGCTGAAGCAGATCATAAAGATCGCGGGCGAGCTGTCCCTGTCGCCGCGCGCGCTGCGTGTCGATCTGGACCAGCTGCACAAGCTCGCCACGCCGGCCATCCTGCACTGGGACCTGAACCATTTCGTCGTGCTGGAGCGCGTGAAGGGCGACCGGGTGGAGATCGTCGATCCGGGCATTGGGCGGCGCGTCCTGCCGCTCTCCAAGGTCTCCGACCATTTCACGGGCGTCGCGCTGGAGCTGACGCCCGCGACCGACTTCCAGCCCATGACGGACCGCATCCGGCCGCGCCTGACGGACCTGTGGTCGTCGCTGGTCGGGGCGAAGCGGGCGGTCGCGCAGACGCTGCTGCTGTCCCTCACGCTGCTCGCAACGCTGCTGCTCGCGCCCTTCCTGTTCCAGTTCGTGGTCGATGCGGTCCTGCCGGGCGGTGACCGGGGGTTGCTTATTGCGCTGGCGCTCGGCTTTGGCGGGCTGGCGGTCATGCGCGCCGTGGTGGAGGCCGCGCGGGGCTACACCATCGTGACCTTCGGCGCGCAGCTGTCGCGCCAGATGGTCGGCAACATCTTCCGCCATCTCGTGCGTCTGCCCGTTCGCTATTTCGAGCGCCGCCATGTGGGCGACATCATCAGCCGTATGAACTCCACGCAGCCAATTCAGGAAGCCTTGAGCCAGTCCGTCGTGGGCGTGCTGATCGACGGGGCGATGGCCGCGATCATGCTGGTCGTCATGCTCCTGTTCTCTCCGTTGCTGGCCCTGATCGTCGTGGCGACCACGGCGCTGCTGGTTGCGGCTACGCTGTTCATCTACCCGCGCCTGCGCGAGACCCAGGAAGAGGCGATCTACGCCCGTGCGCTGGAAAACAGCCACGTCATCGAAAGCATCCGCGCCTCGACGACCGTCAAGCTGTTCGGCCGCGAGGCGGAACGCGAAGCCAGCTGGGCGAACCTGTTCACCGACTTTGTCAACGCCGAAATGTCCCACCAGCGCTGGCAGGTGGCGCAAACGTTTGCGCAGACCTTGCTGACGGGGGTGCAGGTGGTGCTCGTCGTCGTGGCGGCCGCCTGGATGATGACGGCGGACGGCTCGGCCTTTACGGTCGGCATGCTCGTCGCTTTCCTGTTCTACCGGCAGTATTTCTCCGACGCGGTCGTGCAGCTGGTGACCAAGGGTAATGAATTCCGCCTGCTGTCGCTGCACCTCGATCGCCTGGCCGACATCGTCCACGCGGAGCTGGACGGCGCGCAGGACGGGCTCGCGCCCCTGGGCGACGTTACGGGGCGCATCACGCTTGACGGCGTGACGTTCGCCTATTCGCCCGAAGACCCGGTCGTGCTGGACAATGTCAGCCTCGACATCGCGCCGGGCGAGATGGTGACGCTGACGGGGCCCAGCGGCGGGGGCAAGACCACGCTGATGAAGCTGCTGCTGGGCTTCTACGCGCCGGTCGAAGGCACGGTGCGGATCGACGGGCGGGACCTCGCCACGGTCGATGCGTCGGACTGGCGCTCGCGCGTGGGCGTGGTGATGCAGGACGACCGGCTGCTGTCGGGCACGATCGCGGACAACATCGCCTTCTTCGACCCGGAAATCGACATAGAACGCGTGGTGCAGGCTGCGCGCGACGCCCGCATCCACGACACCATCGCGGCCATCCCGATGAACTACCTCGCCCTGATCGGGGACATGGGGTCGATCCTGTCCGGCGGGCAGAAACAAAGGCTCCTGCTGGCGCGCGCGCTCTACCAGGACCCAGACGTGCTCTTCCTCGATGAAGGCACGGCCAATCTCGACGTGCAGACCGAGGCCGAGATCGTCTCCCTCGTCGCGGGGCTGGACATGACTCGCGTCATAGTTGCGCACCGCCCGGCCTTCCTCGAAGCCAGCGACCGGGTCATCGACGTCGCGAAGACCGGGCTGACGCCGCGCGAAGCCGCAACCCTTAGGTGAATTAACTATAGTTTACGTGGTTATCTGTGCCGAAATGGTGCGTTTACAGTGCGTTAACCATAAATAATCCCGAATTGGGCCATTTTTCCCTTGTGGGGCGAACTTAGCATTTGCTTAAGTATGATCCCGCGAACGGAATCCCCCCTCGCGCAACCATAGAGAGAAAGACTCAACACAATGCGTGAACTCACTGTTGAAGAACTCGACCTCGTCGAAGGTGGCGGCCCCATCGTTATCGACTTTTAGTCTACTTGCAGCTCAGCTGCTTGAAGAATGTGGTAAGCCCGCCTTTCAAGGCGGGTTTTCTTTTGGGAACACGTAAAATTAAGCCTTTAGCCGCACTGTGCTACGGCCATGGCTCGCCTTTTCGCCATATTTCTATTGGTCACTATTGGCTTAGGGGTTTCAGCCCCGGCTAAGGGACAGGATGCTGCCCAAGAGACAGTCGGCTTCTTCAACGGGACTGTAGAGAAAAATCCAGTTGTTCAAATTCAGACGACATCGAAAGACCGCGAGGCGCTTTCATTCCGCTACGCTTTAGATGATGCGCTTCACCTCGGTGAGAAAGAGGCTTTGTTAAACGCTATTGGTCAAGTGGACGCAGATTTTAAAACTCGCCATCCGCAACTTATAGAGCTTGCCGAAATTTTCACTGACGCAGTAGCCCAGGGGCAACTCGACCGTAGTGGGTTGATGGATGCGCTTTATGAATTTGACGCAAGTGATGATTGGTATGCTGGTGTTTATGCCAATACAGCTTTGTCGGTTCTGCACATCCGAAAGCTAGAGCTTTTATTAGCGAGTCAATCTGCTCAGACAGCTCTTGATCTTATTCCGGATCAGGTTTCCCCGCTTGTCACCGATGCCCAGCTCTTACTGGCTGAACAACTGACCATGCTCTATGGTGTCAGCTCTGACC
>CAYULR010000049.1:0-2893 GCA_964445685.1 uncultured Algimonas sp. | reverse complement strand
CAAGCCGTACATCTCGTGAGCGCCACGCAGAGTTGGGTTTGGATTTCAATCGGCACGAGCTGATGACGAATTTCCTTCTCGCCTTCAATCGCAAGCGTGACCACGCTGGCGCGGAAGTTATTGCTGAATTGCTAGCCATCGAACCCCGCCCACCTTCCGTGCTGGAAGGCTTGGCCGAGGTCTATATCGCCGACCTCTACAACGAAGTCGGCGAGTATGAATTCGCCTTGGACTTCGCCCGTCAGGCCGAAGGCGCGGACGATCCGCTGATCCAGAGGCGGTCGTGGGGCGAGGCGATGATCGCCTTGGCTGGTCTGGGTCGCCGGGAAGAAGCGCTCATCAACATGGAACGTCTCGGCCTGCTGGACGAGAACGGTCTGACGGAACGCTCCAAGTCGAGCGAAGGCGCTCTGCATGCGCGGGCCCTGCTGGCCGCGTCCGCTGGGAACGCGTCGGAAGCCGTCACCCTGATGAACCAGCGCCTCGATCTGATGATCGGCAAGATGTACGCGCGCAGCTCCGCCGACACCTCCTCCTTCCTCAGCCATCTGGAGAACAACCGCGACCGTCAGGTCGAGCGCGAGGCGGCGTTGCAGCGCGAGGCGGAGCTGAAGGCGATCCAACTGGAGCAGAAGAACCGCCTGAACCGCTTGCTGTGGATCCTCATCGCGGGGCTGACTATTGCATTCAACCTGTTGCTGGCCTTCCTGCGCTACCGCGAGAAGAACAACGCCAAGCTCCGCGTGCTGCAGGAAGAAGCCCTGTCGGCGGAGCGGATGAAAACCGAATTCCTGGGCAACATCAACCACGAACTGCGCACACCGCTGAACGGCATCATCGGCATCAGCGACGCCATGATCCACCATGCGGACGATCCCGTGCTGCGCGGGCAGGCCGAAGTGGTGCAGGAAAGCGGGCAGTTGCTGCACGACCTGCTCGACAGCCTCATCACCATGTCGACCCTGGAGGGCGACAAGCTGGAGCTCGACAAGGCCCGCGCCGACGTCGCGGCCCTGATCGAGGCGGAAGCGAAGGAATGGACGGCGAAAGCCGATGCCAAGGGTCTGGCCATGACCTGCCACATTGCGCCCGACGTGGCGCAACCCGTCATCGGCGACGGCCCGCGCCTGCGGCGCTGCGTGCGCTATCTCCTGTCCAATGCGGTGCGCTTCACCCATGCGGGCCGGGTGCACCTGCACGCCACGGCCGCGCCCGACGGGCAGGGGCGTCTGGCCCTGACCATCGTCGTGGCCGATACGGGCCAGGGCATCAGCGAGGACGTCCAGTCCCGCATGTTCAAGCCGTTCCTGCAGGCCGACTCGGCCATGACGCGCCTGTATGGCGGGGCGGGGCTGAGCCTTGCCATCGGCCGCAAGCTGGCGCGCATGATGGGCGGCGACCTGGTGCTGAACTCACGCGAAGGGCGCGGCTCCGAATTCACGCTCACCGTGCTGTTGCCGCTCGCTGACGGCCAGCAGACCGCGCCCCGGAAGCCGCTTCCCGTGTTCGAGATGGAGGCCGCCGCGCCGAAGCCTGTCGCGAAGACGGACGCCGCTGCGAGCGCCGCACCGGCCATCGATCACCTGGACGAGCCCGAAGAGATCATCGACCTCATGCTGCGCCACCCGCTGTTGGGCATGAAGGACGAAAAGGCGGACGAGCCGCCCCGAAAGGCCGCCGGTTAGGCGTCCGCGACCGTCTTGCGACGCGTTAGCGCGGCGAAGATCAGTCCGCCCATCGCCCCGGCCAGCATCTGGAACAGGATCCCGGCCGTGTCGCGCGCCCCGGCAATCAGGTGAACGCCGAAAAAGGCCTGCTTCATCAGCATCAGCATGACGAGCATCGCGACCGTCCCGGCCACGGCGAACACGATGGGCCGCCCGAACCCCGCCACGCGGTAGACGAGCGCGCCCGCAAGGTAGGCGACGAGCGTGCCGATCGACACGAAGATGACGTAGACCGATCCCAGATGGACCAGGTCGTAGAGGCTCATCGACATCCGGTCGCCAAAGCTGACATCCGCGCCCACCTGGCCAAGCCGGGCAAGCACGTTCTGTGTCTGGAACAGGATGGCGAAGACCGTGGTGGACAGCGCTCCCGCGATCCATCCCAGAAGAAACCCGAAAAACGTCTTCATGCCGTCCCCTTTAGCCGTTGCGCTTCCGCTTGCCTCCGGCCTTGCTACGCCTAGAGTGGAGACAAGGTCAAACCCCGGGGAGATTTCCATGAGGCTTACGTCCATCAAAACCGCGCTGCCGGCTCTCGGCGCGCTCACGCTTCTCTCCGCCTGCCTGGAGCCGCAGCCCGCCCCGGACCTGACGGAGCGTCCCGTGGCCGATTTCCAGCTGGAGACGGTCGCGGATGGCCTGGCGTCGCCTTGGGCGGTCGCGGCCCTGCCGGATGGCGGCTACCTCGTGACGGGCAAGCTGGGACAATTGTGGCGGGTGGACGGCTCGGGCCGGACAGACATTGCGGGACTGCCGGGCGAGCTGACATCGCTGGCGACGAACCGCGTGGCGACGGACGGCCAAGGCGGCTTGCTCGACGTGGCGCTCGCGCCCAGCTTCGAAACGGATGGCCGGATCTACCTCTCCTACTCCTATGGCGACTGGGACGCGAACGGCACGGCGCTGATGGTGGCGACCCTGCAAGGCGACACATTGGTGGAAGCGCGGACCGTCTTCCGGGCCGGACCCGCCAAGGAAGCCGGGAGCCACTATGGCGGCAAGATGGTCGTGCTGCCCGACGACAGCATCCTGCTGACGCTGGGTGATGGGTTCGCCCTGCGCGAAGAGGCACAGAAGCCGACCTCGCATCTGGGCTCGGTCGTCCGCGTCATGCCGGACGGCTCGGCCGCGCCGGGCAATCCCGACTTCGGCCCAGAGGCCATGCC
>CAYULR010000048.1:0-12713 GCA_964445685.1 uncultured Algimonas sp. | reverse complement strand
ATGACGCGGGAAAGCCGCGCCGTGTCGAGCATTCCTTCTTCGAGGTCGAACGTCCAGGAGCGCTGCTGTTGGGCTTGCAGGCGCCGCTGCAAACGGTTGGCCAGGCGCGAGATGACGGAGGACAGCCCCGCCATGTGGCCGTCGAGATAGCCGCGCAGCCGTTCCAGCTCGTCCGTCGGGCAGAGGTCTTCCGCGCGGATGATCTCGTCGTGCTTGGTCGTGTAGACGCGGTACGGGTCGGGGCTGTTGCGCGGCTGCGGACGCTGGGACGGTGCGTCGGGCGACTGTTCGCTGTCATCGGACTCGCCGTCGATGTTCTCCGCATCGACAATGTCCTGCGCGTCGTCGCTATCGTCTTCCAGCGCGTCCGCGTCCGAGACTTCGGTCTGGCCGGGCTGTTCCTCGTTGGGGCTGTCGGCGGACTGGTCTTCCTGCTGCTGCTCTTCCTCGCTCTCCTGGCTTTCCTCGTCCTGGTCTTCCTCGGACTCGGGGTCCGCGTCGTCGCGGTCGAGCGTCAGGTCGGCGATGAAGTCGTTCACCTGTTTGGCGAACGCGTCCTGGTCATGAATGTGGTCCAGCAGAGCGGAGATACGCCCCTGGCTGCGTTCCTGGATCTCGTCGCGCCAGGCGGCCATGATGCCGTTGGTCGTCTCCGGCAGGTCGCGGCCCGTCAGGCGTTCGCGCGCGAACAGCCCGATCGCTTCGGCGAAGCTGTTATCGTCCTTGGCGATGTCCGCCTTGTCGAAGCCCCTGCGCTTGGCCCGCGCGGAGAGCGCCGCCGAGAGGTTGTCCGCGAGCCCGGACAGGTGCTGCCCGC
The DNA here is from genome assembly GCA_964445685.1 of uncultured Algimonas sp. Classification (GTDB taxonomy): domain Bacteria; phylum Pseudomonadota; class Alphaproteobacteria; order Caulobacterales; family Maricaulaceae; genus Litorimonas. The sequence continues at coordinate 11,896 of CAYULR010000048.1, read as the reverse complement.
CGACCGTTTCCACGCGCGCCTGCTCCAGCGCCTCGAACACGGCCCGCGCCGCGCCGCTCTTGGGCATGTTGGACGAATGGACGTCCGCATCGTGCAGGGCGATCCGCAACGCCAGCGCATCCGCTTCGCCGCGCGTCTTGGCGATGACTTCGGGCTTGGGCGTGGGCGGCAGGCTGGGCAGCATGACCTGGTCGCGCACCAATCCCGCCACGTCCCCGCCATAGGAGACTTCCAGCTCCTCGCGCCCCGCGATCGCCTTTGTGGCGGACGCGAGGGAGCGCTTGAACGTGTCGAGGGGAGCTTGGCCGTTGGTCGTCATTACGGAGGTGTTTACGGGCCAGCGCGCGCGATGTGTAGCGGTGATGTGCGCGCACCCGCACAGATAGTCGCCGTGGGCATCGTCTAGGCTCTTGCGCAGCCCTTCCGCTTGGCGTCATAGGCCCGCCATGACCTTGCCGACCGCCCCCACCGCCGACGCCTTCGACGCTCTCGAAGCGCTCGCGGAAAAGACCCCCTCCCTGCTGGAGCTTTTCGAGGCCGAACCGGACCGGGTGGACCGCATGACGGTGCGGGCCGGGGCGCTTCGGGCGGATTTCTCCAAGCAGCGGATCGGCCAGGACGGGCTGGCGGCGCTGATCGAGTTGGCCGGGCAGGCGGGGCTGGAGGACTGGCGCGAGGCGTTCTTCTCCGGCGAGCCGATCAATGCCTCCGAAGGCCGGGCGGTTCTGCACCCCGCGCTGCGGGGCGAGGGACGTGACGACGTCACGCAGATGCGCGCGCGCATCGCGGACTACGCCGCCACGCTCCGCCGGGAAGGCCGCTTCGACCATATCGTGCATATCGGCATTGGCGGCTCGGACCTCGGCCCGCGCCTTGTGGCGGACGGGTTCGCGGCGACGCTCGGCAGCGAACCCGCGCTGCGCTTCGTCAACAATGTGGACGCGGCGAGCGTCAACGATGCGCTGGACGGCCTCGACCCGAAACGGACCCTCGTGGTCGTCGTGTCCAAGAGCTTCGGCACGCAGGAAACGCGCATGAACGCCGAGACGGTGCGCGACTGGCTGGCGGAGGCTGGGTGCGCCGCGTCCGATCACGTCATCGCCGTCACGGCGCGGCGCGACCGGGCCGAGGACTTCGGCATCGGCGCGGACAACATCTTCGATTTCTGGGACTGGGTCGGCGGACGCTATTCGGTCTGGAGCGCGGTCGGCCTGTCGCTTGCCATCGCCTACGGGCCGGAGGCGTTCGGCGAGTTTCTGGACGGCGCGGCCGCGATGGACACACATTTCCGCGATGCGCCCCTCGCGCGGAACATGCCCGTCCTGATGGCCATGGTCGGCGTGTGGAACCGCAACGCGCTCGGCTATGCAAGCCTCGCCGTGGTTCCCTACAGCCGCCGTCTGCGCAAGCTGCCCGCCTTCCTCCAGCAGCTGGAGATGGAGAGCAACGGCAAGGGCTCGCGCCGCGACGGGTCGGACCCGGCCGTGCCGACCTGCCCGGTCGTCTGGGGCGACGAAGGCACGAACGGCCAGCATGCCTTCTTCCAATGGCTGCACCAAGGACTGCCCGGCGCGCCCGTCGATTTCGTCGCCGTGCTGCACGACCATGAAGGCCGCCCGGAGCACCACCGCGCCTTGCTCGCCAACTGCGTGGCGCAGAGCGAAGCCCTGATGCGCGGCAAGACGGAAAGAGAGGTGCGCGCGGACCATGCGGGCCGTGACGACCTCGATGCGCTCGCGCCGCAAAAGACTTTCCCCGGCAACCGCCCGTCCACCACGCTGACGCTGGATGCGCTCAGCCCACACGCGCTCGGCAGCCTGATCGCTCTCTACGAGCACAAGGTCTTCGTCCAAGGCGTGATCTGGGGCATCAACAGCTTCGACCAATGGGGCGTGGAGCTGGGCAAGGTTTTGGCCGACACGATCCTGTCGGAGCTGGAGTCCGGCCGGGTCGGCGACCACGACGCCTCCACGCAAGCGCTGATCGGCCTGATCTCTGGATAGAGCGTTTTTCGGGCTTCGTAAGGTAAGGTTGACTTATGTTATTGCGCGCGGATTGAATCCGGTTATGCGACTGTAACAAATGTTAGGGTGAGAGCGGTTTTGGACGGCGCGCTCTCTTGCCGACGCGGCCTGAAAAGGAGCCAACTTGACGCCCGTCTTCTCGGGTGATGTGCTGGTTGTCGAAGACAACTTCATCATTGCCATGGATGTGGAGCAGCTCGTCAGCGAGCTCGGCGCCGCGACCGTCCACCTCGCCAGTACCGTCTCCGAAGCCATCGACCTGATCGAGGCGCATGCCGTCACGGCTGCGATCCTGGATTTCAACCTCGATGACGGCACGTCGGAAGCCGTCGCCGACCGGCTGAGCGCGGACGGCGTGCCGTTCGTTTTCGCCACCGGCTACAGCGACAGCACCATGCTGCCGGAACGCTACCGGACACACACCATGCTCAAGAAGCCCTATTCGCGCGAGGATGTCGCGGCGGCTTTCTAAACCCGTTGCCGGACGACCCCAGCGGCGCTAGGGCGCGCGGCATGTCCAAGAAGAAGAACAAGCCCTTCCGGCCCAAGGCCAGACGCCCGCGCGGGTTCGAAGACCGTCATGCGGATGTGTTCCGGGCGGAAGCGGAGCTCGTCCGCAAGGCCTTCGCCGTCTACGATAGCTTCGGGTTCGAGCCGCTGCAGACGCCCGCGTTCGAATATGCCGACGCGCTGGGCAAGTTCCTGCCGGACGAGGACCGTCCCAATGTGGGCGTGTTCGCGCTGCAGGACGATGACGATCAGTGGCTGTCCCTGCGCTACGACCACACCGCGCCGTTGGCCCGGTTCGTGGCCGAACACTATGACGCCATCCCCAAGCCCTTCCGCCGCTACCAGGCGGGGTCCGTCTTCCGGAACGAAAAGCCCGGACCGGGGCGTTTCCGCGAATTCACACAGTGCGACGCCGACACGGTCGGCGCGGGCGGGGCGGTCGCGGACGCAGAGATGATCATGGTCGCCGCCGAGGTCGCGCGCGCCGCCGGGCTGGAGGATAACCAGTACGCCGTGCGCGTGAACAACCGCAAACTGCTGGACGGCATCCTCGAAGCCTCCGGCGTGCCCAACACGGATGCGGGCGCACTGCAGCGCCTGCAGGTCCTGCGCGCCATCGACAAGCTCGACCGGCTGGGCGCGGACGGCGTGGAAGCCCTGCTGGGCGAAGGCCGCGAGGACGAGTCCGGCGACTATACGGACGGCGCGAAACTGTCCGCCGGCGGCATCCGCGCCGTTCTGGGCTTCACCACCGCGTCCGATCCGAACCGTCAGGCCACCCTGTCCACGCTGTCCGGGCTGGTCGGTGCGTCCGACCGGGGCAAGCAGGGCGTGGACGAGCTGGCCGAGATCGACCGCCTTCTGAGCGCGACGGGCTTCGGGCCGGACCGCGTCTCCTTCGACACTTCCGTGGTGCGGGGGCTCGGCTACTATACGGGTCCGGTGTTCGAACTCGAACTGCTCACCGACATCCGCGACAAGAAGGGCCGCCCCGTGCGGGTTGGCTCCATCGGTGGCGGCGGGCGCTACGACGATCTGGTCTCGCGCTTCCGGGGGCAGCCCGTGCCCGCGACGGGCTTCTCCTTCGGCGTGTCGCGCTTCGTCTCCGCGCTGGAACGCATGGAGGCGATCCGCGCCGAGGTGCAGCCGCCCGTGCTCATCACCGTGTTCGACCGGGGCTTGCTGCCGCACTATTTCGCGTTGGCCGCCGAGCTCCGCAGTGCGGGCATCCGCGCGGAAGTCTTCACCGGGTCGGGCAACGTCACCAAACAGCTGAAATATGCCGACCGCCGGGGCGTGCGCCTCGCCGTGCTGATCGGCTCCGACGAAGCCGAAGCCGGACAGGTGACGGTCAAGGACCTCCCGCTGGGCGCGGAGATGGCCAAGGCGATCGAGACCAACGAGGAGTGGAAGTCCACCCGCCCCGCACAGGTCACGGTCGGCCGCGACGCGGTCGTCTCCGCGATCCAGGACATGCTGAAAGACTGAAAAAGTCCAATGACTGAAAAAAGCGGGCGACGCGCGGGTCGACTCAAAGGGGGAGGGGAGTACCCGCCGCGCCGCCCAGTCAAGGGATGAGCCTCCCTTGGTCGGCTTTCGTGACCGGGACGTGACGCTCCGGACACGGTTTGACGAAATGGGATAAAAAAAGACCCGAATGCCGAAGCATCCGGGCCAGTCGAAAAGAGAGAGACCGCGAACGGCCTGATGTGGGAATAGGAAAACTGTCCTGAACCGCGTCTGAATGTCGTCTTTGTCATGTGGGTGCGTTGACGCGGCCCGTCTGGCGTCCGACATGGCTTTCATGCTCGAACTCAAGATCGTTCCCGTCACACCCTTCCAGCAGAACTGCTCGCTGCTCTACGACTCCGAGACCAAGGAAGGCGTCTTCGTCGATCCGGGCGGGGAAGTGGACAAGCTGCGCGCCAAGCTGGACGAGCACGGCGTGACGCTGAAGGCCATCTGGCTGACGCACGGTCATCTGGACCATGCGGGCGGGGCGGACCAGCTGCGCGAGGAACTCGGCGTGCCTGTCATCGGTCCGCACAAGGACGACCAGTTCTGGATGGACGAGATCGGCGACCACTGGGCGCGCTACGGCCATCCCGGCATGGGCCGCGCGGTCGTGCCGGACCGCTACCTCGAAGACGGCGACCAGCTGGAGATCGGCGGCATCACCTTCGATGTGGTCCACACGCCGGGCCACACGCCCGGCCACGTCGTGATCCACAATCAGGATATGAAGATCGCATTTGTGGGCGACGTGCTGTTCCAGGGCTCCATCGGGCGCACGGACTTTCCCAAGGGCAACCACCAGCAGCTGATCGACAGCATCAAGACCAAGCTCTTCCCGTTGGGCGACGAGATGCGCTTCGTTCCCGGCCACGGCGGCATGAGCACGTTCGGGCAGGAGCGGCGCTTCAATCCCTTCGTGGGCGAAGGCGCGACCGCCGGGCCGAATACGTCCGGGCCGGGTTAACTAAGGCGATGCCTCTTCCGTGACGCGTGAGAGGATGCGCTGCTGCAGCGCGTTCGGGTTCAGGTTGCGCGCGATGTTCAGCAGCTCGCCTTCGACCGAGACGTCGAACTCGAACGGCACGCCGTAGAGCACGTCCGGATTGGACCCTGTGAAGAGCGCGCCGAGGCGGATGTCCCCGTCGAGCGGGCCGTTCATTTCCAGAAACAGGTTCTTGTACTCGAAATTGCGCAGCGCCTGGATCGCCATGCCCCCGGCCGCGACGGCGTTGCGGCCCGTGGCGTCGAGCTGTTCGGAGCGGAACTGGATAACGCCCCCGGCCGGGACTTCCAGGCGGCCCTGCTCCACCAGCACGTCGATACCGCGCACCACGACCGGGATCGTGCCTTCCAGCTGCCCCGTCACGGTCAGGCGGCCTTCGGATGTGTTCTTCAGGAATTCGCCCACCTCCACGCCCGATACGCGCAGGGTCACGCGGTTCTCCGGCGCGCCGTAGGTCCAGGTGAACGGATCGAACGACACCTCGCCCTCGCCGAGCGGAAAGACCGCCCGGTCGATCCTGACCCCATCCGGCACCAGCGCATAGGTCAATGCGCCGTCTTCCAGCGGGAAACCGGGATTGAAGGTCGCAATAGAGAGTCTCTGGTCCGGCGCGGTCACGACAGGGAAGAGCGAGACGAGCTCCACCCGTCCCGACAGGCCCGTCACGGGTCCCGGCGCCGTGCCGAGCGCCACGTCCTTGATGTCGACCGACCCGAAACCCGAAAGCGGCGCGTCGCCGCCAAAGCTGATCCGCAGCCGCGCATCCACCGCGCCGTCCACCTGGGCGATCTTGCCGCGCAGGGCGGGCGCGAGGTCCTGTGGCTGCAGCCCGCGCGGCCGGAAGCGCAGGTCGGAGATGAACACATCCGCTTCCCCGCGTCCGTCGCGCAAGCTGTAGGTCACGTCGATGGGACTGTCCGGCGCGCGGGGCAGGGCGGTCTGCGCCTCGCCGGTGAAGCGCCCGTTCGTAAAGCGCAGAACGCCCGAGGCTGGCAGGACGGGCAGCTGCGCGGCCTCAGACTGCGGCACGACGCGCACGCGGCCGTCCCGGTAGTCCAGCGTGTACTCCTCCGCCGTGCCGCTGGCCTGCAGCGCCATGCCGCGCACCGAATAGGCGGGCGTGACCAGGATGGAATCGGGCGCGCTCAGCGCAAAGCGGGTCCGGCCTTCGCGCGAGAGTTCCAGCCCGAGCTGGCCTTCCGGCAGGGTCAGGTCCGTGCCCTCGATGGGGAAGGTCTCCGAGACGAGGCCGAGCCTGCGGAAGCCGATGTCCCAGTTCTGCGTGGTCTGCGCGACCTGTCCCGACAGGTCCGCCTCGCCGATGGACAGATCCAGGCTCGCCGCCTCCACCCCGTCCGAGGCGGGACGCGACGCGCTCAGCGTGGTTTCGCGCAAGTCCGCCCGGACCTGTGCGGGCCGTCCGTCGCGTCGGAGGTAAAGCGGCCGGGCGGCACGCAGCACGCCGTCGAAATCCCGCACGGTCCAGTCCGACGTGGTTTCCAGCCGGGCGATGCGGACCCGTCCGCTGGGCTGGAAATTCAGCGCCGTGCGCGCCTCCTCCAGCCGTGTCTGCAGCGTCCCGCCCGCGCGCAGCCCTTTGACGTACCCGCCCGGCACATCGCCGTCATAATCGGCCGAACCCCGCAGGGTCAGGCTGGCCGGATCGTCGGCGGCGGGATTGTCGGCAGGGGGAGAATCGGCGGGGGACTGGTAGTCGAAGCTCACATCGAGCGGCCCGAGGCGCGCGGCGCGGCCGTCCCGGGTCCGCGCCCGCCAGTTGCCCTGGCTGCGAACGCGTCCCGTGGCGGAGCCGATGCCGCCCACGCTCAACCCGTTGTCGGACCGAATGCGCACGCGCAGCGGGTCGAGGTCCAGCGGGACGGGGCGGTTCAGGCTGAAAGCCGCCGCGACGTCGTAATGACCCGCCCCCGACCGATAGGCGTAGAGCGGCGCGTCCTCCACCGGGATCGCCGTTGCGGCGACCGTGTCCGCCGCGACCCGCATCGGGCCTGCCAGGGCCAGCGTCCGGCGCTGCGCGGTGGTGTCGAGCGACAGGGTCGCCTCAACCGAGGCCCCGCCCAGCAGCTGCGCGATGGGCGCGACCAGGCCGGGCGCGAAGTTCTGCGCGACCGGGACTTCGGACAGGGCGTTGGCAAGGCTCAGCGTCCGGGCGAGCGTCTCTCGTCGCTCCGGATCCGTGACGCGCACGTCGGAGAGGCGTGTGTCGAGGTCCGCGAGGAGGCGTCCGTCCGCCCAGCGCCCCGACGCCCCGACCCGCTCGATGGTCCCGGCGAGGTCTCCGGCGGCGACGAACCGCCCGCCGGACAGGACGGCGCGCCCGTCTGCCTCGACGGGGCGTCCGTCCGGTGTCGCGACCGTGCCGTCCAGTGCCAGGCGGGTGTCGCGCAATGTCCCGGACGGATGGGTCAACGACAGGCGCAGCCCGTCCGAGGCGAGGGTATAGGGGCCCGCGTCGCGCTGCAGGGCGACGGGGCCGCTCACGGACAGGGTCGCGCCGTCCCGCGACAGGTCCGCGCGTTCGATCCGCCCGGTGATCTCGAACGTGTCGCGCGCCGCGAGCTCCGCGTCGCCTGTCACGACGGCTTCGCCGAACGGGGTGGTCACGCGCAGGCGGGCCTTGCGGGCGCCGATGCCGTCGACCGGGAAGCTGGACGCCGAGCCGCCGGAGGAGGGCGGCACCCAGCCATCCGTGATGCGGCCCGTCTCATCAACCGTGATCGCCGCGTCGAGGTCCGTGAAGTCCAGGCGCTCCACCCGGCCCTCCAGCAGGTCGCGCCACTGGTATGCCGCTTGCAGCCGTCCGACTGTGAGAAAGCGTTCCCCATCCTGCGACAAACGGATGTTCCTGACGTCCGCCGAGCGGCCATCGGCCGAGCGGATATCCAGCTCCGCTTCCAGTCCGAGGGAGCCGAGATAGGTGACGGCCTGCCGTTCGATGATGGAATACCGGTTCGACCAAGCCCACCAGGCCGCGAGCGCGGCCAGGAGCAGAAGCGCGGCGACGAGCCAGAGCGCGATCTTCAGAAAGCGTCGCCAGAGCGTCGGCTGCGACGGACTGCGCCGCGCATTTGCATGGGCCGGGGACGACATGACAGAACACTTAGGCCGGACAGACCGTTCCCACCATAAAAAAGCTGTAAGGTGACGGGAATGGCTGACACGGTTAACGCTTTACGAAGACGCGGCAGGCACATTTGGGGAGCAAGCCGCGGACAAGATCATCTCGTGTCTCCAACGTGCCATAGGACGCCCGACTTTATGACCCAGTTCACCGACCATTTGCCCGACACCCAGACTGCGCGTTCGGGCAAGTCCGGCAAGGCCAAGATCCTGCTGGCGGGCGCGGCGGCGGCGCTGATCGCCGTGATGGCCCTGCCGCGCGGTTCCGATGCGCCGGCGGCCCTGCCCACGCTCGACGCGGAGTTCGCCTCCCTGCCGCAGCACGATCTCAGCCGGTTCGACATGGCGCTGGCAGACGAATTTATGGGTGCGGAGCAGTCGCGCCGCGACGTGACGCTCAAGCCCGGCGACAATCTCGGTCCGATGTTGCAGCGCGAAGGCATGAGCGGGCCGGACGCGCACCGTTTCGTGCAGGCCTTCGCCGAGGAATTCTCGCCGCGCCGCCTGCGCGCTGGGCAGACCTTCAACCTGCATTTCGAAGACGGCGTCGTCTCCGACGTGACTTTCCGCCCGTCCGCCGACCGCACCGTCTTCGTGTCGCGCAACAAGGGCGCGGACTCCGACACCTGGACCGCGCGCGGCGTGGACGCGCAATTCCGGTTCGAAACCGTCAGCGTGAAGGCCGATATCGAAAATTCGCTGTATCTGGACGCGACGCGCCTGGGCGCGCCGGACAAGGTGGTCGCGCAATTCGCCAATATCTACGAATATTCCGTCGACTTCCAACGCGACATCCATCCGGGCGACGCGTTCGAATTGTTCTTCGAGGTCGCCCGCGACCATAAAGGCGAGATCGTGAAGGCGGGCGACCTGCTCTACACCTCGTTCACGCCGCGCGGCAAAGCCATGGAATACTGGCTGTTCGAAGATGCGGACGGCGAGGAGAATTATTACGACGCGGACGGCAAGACGGCGAAGCGCAAGCTGCGCGCCACGCCGATCAACGGCGCGCGCCTGTCATCGTCCTTCGGCCGCCGCCGCCATCCCATTCTGGGCTACCGCAAGATGCATAGCGGCGTGGATTTCGCCGCGCCGACCGGCACGCCCATCATGGCCGCCGGGTCGGGCGTGGTGGAACGCGCCAACCGCTACGGCAGCTTCGGCAATTATATCCGCATCCGACACACGGACGGCTACAAGACGGCCTATGCCCACCTGAACGGCTTTGCGCGCGGCATCAAGAAAGGCACGCGCGTCCGCCAGGACCAGGTCATCGGCTATGTCGGCACGACGGGCCGCTCCACGGGCCCGCATCTGCATTACGAAGTCCACCTGAACGGCAAGAAGATCAATCCGCGCCGCCTCAGCCAATTGTCGGGCAAGCCGATTTCCAAGAGCCGTCTGCCCGCCTTCGAAACGCGACGCGCCGAAATCGAAGCCCAGCGCAGCACGTCCGAAACGATCAGCCCGGAGCGCCACGCCGCGCTGCAAACTGAAGTCGCGCCCGGTTAGATACCTGCTCGTAAAAGTCGCGCTCTTCCGCGTGACACGAAATACGATAGCCGCGCCCCTTCCGGGGTGCGGTTTTTTATTATCCGAAGCTGTTGAAGCCGCCCTGTTCAATCAATGCGCTTGCGGAATAATTCGCTTCCGGTCTATTTGCGCCCGAAACCTAAGTTAAAGCCGGGACCGGTCTTTCATGAAAAATCTGCTTAATTTTTTCTTCTCCTTCGAAAAACTCTTCAAGGAAAAGCTGGTCGTGCCGTTTTTCTGGCTTGCCCTGATCGTAGCGGGTCTGGCCTTTTTCGCCGAGGCGCTTTCCACCATCGCGCTGGGGCCGCTCGCGGCGGTCGTCGAATTTATCGGCTTCTTCGCCGAAGTGCTGCTGGTGCTGGTGACGATCCGGATCATCGCCGAAATATTCGTCGCCATTTTCCGCATCAACGACCACCTCTCCCCGGATGGCGGGAAGAGCGAACTGGCCGATATCGATCCCGTCGCCGAAGCCAGACGCGCCGCCGAGATGGCCGCAGCGAAGACTCGCGGCATTGCCAAGTCCACGACGGGCGCGGCGTCCAAGTCTGAGCCGGTCAAGGCCGCGGCATCGAAGCCCGCACCCGCGAAACCTGCCGCAGCCAAGGCGGCAACGGCAACGGCGGCGGCAGCCTCTGCCACCAAGGTAAAGGCCGACCAGGCCCCTACGCCAGTCAAAGCCCTGGAGCCGTCCTCCGTCGACGGAGCTGCGGTGAAACGCGGACGCGGCCGTCCCAAGGGTTCGAAGAATAAGCCCAAGACGGATGGCGAGGCGACCAAGGCGACACCGGCCAAGCGCGGACCAGGCCGCCCGAAGGGGTCCAAGAACAAGGCGGCAGGTGCAACGGCGGCGACCAAGACCTCCCCCGTGCTCGACCCGAAAACCGGCGAACCCGTCAAGCGCGGTCGCGGCCGTCCCAAAGGCTCCAAGAACAAACCCAAAGTGCTCGGCCCCGACGGACAGCCCGTCAAATCCAAGCCCGGCCCGAAAGCCGGCACCAAGGTCAAGCGCGACGCGGATGGCAACCTCCTGAAGAAGGACGGCACGCCGCGGAAGAAACCGGGACCGAAGCCCAAGGAGGACGCCCCGAAAAGCGATGCGCCGAAAGCCGATGCCGCGCCGAAAGCCGACGCAACTAAGCCCGGCGCCTCCAAGCCCGACACGGCTCCGGACGCTCCCAAGCCGGACGAGACGCCGAAGACCTAGCGAGCCTCACCGCCAAATAAAAAAGCCCGGCCTTTCGAGCCGGGCTTTTTTTATATTTTCAGGTCGCGCTATTCATCATGGTCAGGAGTCCTGCAAAGGATGCGGCTAGGAACAGGAGGGTTGTCCAGCCTCTGCCCGTTCCCGAGGATGTTCCCGAGGGTGTTCCGGGATACACGGTCGGTCTGTGGCTGTGCATCAGACTGCGCGGTCCCGGCGAGCGGCTCTGGCGTCGAGCGAGATTGCGCCTGCTCCCAGTCCGGAAAAGGCCAGCAGCCCGCCCGCAATGGCGACATTCTTGGCAAATAGAAGCGACTGCACGGGATCGGACAGATCGGCGTGGAACATCAGGGCCGTGATCGCCGTGAAACCGGCGAGCGCCGCGGCGACCCAGCGCATCTGCCATCCGACCAGAAGGGCCAAGCCCGCTCCGATCTCGAAGGCGATGACGAGGGGCAGGAGCGCGCCGGGCACGCCGACCGATTCCATGTAGCCCTGCGTCCCGGCGAACGCCCCGATCTTGGTGGTGCCCGCATAGGCGAACATCCCGCCCACCAGGATGCGCCCAACAAGCGGCGCAAAGCGTTGCAGCAATCGGTCGGACAGATCCTGTCCCGGAAGGGTGAACCGGGCAGCAGGGCGCGAGGCGGAGGAGGTCAGTGTCGTCATGAGGGTCTCTCTTTTCTTGTGTTGTGAGACCCATTTAGACGTTGCGATTTATATCATAAGCCCAATAGCGGGAAATATCATGTTGCGTAAATCGCAACGAAAAGGCGAGACCCGTTATCCGGACCTCGCCTTGCCATGCCACCCTGTCGTGTGGCCTTGCCGTGTTGGCTGGAGCCGCTCCTAGGCGTCTTGCGGCTCCCCGGCCTGGACGGGGCCGAGCACGCTGACGCGGACTTTCCCGCCCGCCGCATCGACCTTCACGACGTCGCCGTCATGGATGCGCCCGGCCAGCAGTTC